>JACCVY010000238.1 GCA_013697915.1 Blastocatellia bacterium
ACGTTGTGCCAGTCCTGCCTGAAGACTAGGTCCGTTTCATTTTGTCTTGGAAAGTATTCACGCTTGAAGTGGGGGCTATACCTAAGTCCGCAGCGATACAGATGGCTGCCAAGAAGCTGCTTGATTAGAAATATGAAATCGTTGCGGTGAGTCTTGTCCTGTGCCCACTGCTCTGCCGAGACATCATTGATGCTCTGCGGATTGCAAAACTCTCTCAATCGGCAATTCGGATTTCTGAGGTCGTCGAGCGTGCAAAGTTTTTTATCTATAACCGTGAATGGCGAGCTGGCATCCTTAATCTCGCTCTTTACATGTTGAAAATCCTTGTAATTGGTTGGCGCGCAAGTAATGAGCTTTGGAAGAAGCTTGACGAGCAAAAGGTTCGAATACAATCGTTCTCGTTGCTGTCTCGAAACCCTTGGGGTGACTCCGGCAGCCTCGGTAACACGGGCAAGGCAACCTGTATCGAACCGGTCGGTTGTCTTGTTGAACCTGATTCTCAGCGGAGATTGAAAAACTGTAACAGTTCAGCCCCTACGCCGGTTGCGGCAGGAGGGAAGGCACCGGAAGGCCTTTGCGGTGGCAACGAACAGCCTCGGTCAAGTAATGCAACAAGTTGCGCTTCTGGATCGAGCACGTCGCGGCAGCTGTTAGCAGTCTGGCCGTGGCGACTTCGCCCGCCTCACTACGATTGCCGAAACAGATCTTACGCCATTGAACGGCAGTCCGGACAGTTCGTTCCGAGATATTGTTCGTGGGTTCAACGCCGTGATGGTAGACGAAGGCGAACAGCCTCTCGGTATGGTTGAAAAAGAGGGCTGCCAGCGCGCGCACTGCGGCGTCCTCACTGTCGAGGTATCGCTCGCCCAGCGCCAAGAGCTTTTTCTCGATCGGCATCGCCTTGTCGATAAGCTGGCCCCGGTCGATGGCGTCGCCGCGGTATCGGTGCCAGAGCCGGAACAGCCGAGCATGAAGGGCCAAAGCGTCCCGTGCGAAATGGTCCGCATCGGTGGTCTTGCCCAACTGCTCAATGCCCAAGAAGTCTCGCTTCAGGTGGGCCCAGCAGAATTGAGCAACCCCCTTGTGGTACTTGATGTAGGCGCTGAAGCGGTCACTGCACAGGATGCCAGCAAACGCCGGTCCCAACAGCTGCTCGAGGACCTTTGAACTGCGGCTTCTCGCGACCACGAAGAAGGCAAAGAGACGCGCAACCAGTACCCAGAGCCAGCGTTTCTCCCCGTCCTTGCGCCAGCCCGTCTCATCGCCGTTGAGGACCGGCTCGTTCCGAAGCTGTTGTTCGAGCTCTTGACAAGGGGCCTGCAAGCTCTGGCTGGTTTCCTCGACGTATTTCTGGGTGCTGCCGAGAGCGATCGAAATACCCAGGGCGCTTTCGAGCAGTTTCTCGACTTTCCGCCTGGGCATGCGGCAGAATACGGTCAAGTACGAGACAAAGGCCACGAGCCGGGGGCCGGAACCGCTTCGAATCTCAGGAGGAATCGGTACCCGGTTCGATTCTCCACAGCCGCAGGTGATCAAGCCGAACTGGTACTCGGTAATCTCGGGTTCGATCTCAGGCATTTCTGTGACCTGATGGCGGTGGACCTTGTTTTCCAGAGCCGCCCTCTTCTCCTTTTCCGTGAACCTCCGGTGGCAGCCTTTGCAGGAGTCCGGGACCATCGGGATCACCCGCTTAACCTGCTCGACCGGAACCAGGGACCGGCACCGCCCAGGATGTCCGGGCTGACCGCCGGGTTTGCGCTTGCTTTTCGGGCGCTGGGGGTGAGTGCGTTTGCCGGCGGCGGGGCCATCTGACGATGGAGGTTTCGAGGAATTGGTTGAATCCTTCTTCCGCCCGGCCAATTGGTGCTCGAGGTCGGCGATTCGCTCTTCTTTTTCGCGGATCTCCTCATCTCGTTCGGCGAGTTTCTTCTCCAGTTCGGCGATTCTCCGCTTGTCTTCAGATTGCTCCTTGCGCAGCCTGTCCTGATCCTGGCCGACATTCTCATGCTGCCTGCGGAGCTGATCGTGCACCTTCTGAAGCCTGTCGTACTCGACAAACAGGTCGCGGAGCAGAAGGAGGATCCTTGGGTGGGGCCAAGCGAGCAGCCAAGCAACTGATCGCCCCGAGTTTTGCCACCGCCGGTGTGCCTTGCTGACATTCATCCACCTGACGCTAGCAAAAACAAAACGATTTGTCCCGTAAAATCTTCAGGGGGCTGAACTGTTACGCCCAGGGTGAGGAAGAGTCTCCAAGTTCTATTGATTATGCTCTCCGGTTGCTGCCCTTGGTGCCAAACAGGATTCGAGTTCGAAGATTCATCCTTACACTATTAACCGAGTATTACTTGGGAACCGTTGGGGGTTTCTCCTCCAGCAACTTCTCGGACTGATTAGTGATGAGCGAGGAGGCAGCGACTTTGTCGTCATCACCTAGGTCGATCAGCTTTACTCCCTGGGTGCTGCGCCCGGCGGCCCGAATGGCGGCGGCTTCGAGTCGAATGATCTTGCCC
>JACCVY010000011.1 GCA_013697915.1 Blastocatellia bacterium
TCTTGATTCAGTTCCTGCTCAACGAAATGCACATTCAAATACACCGTCTGCCGGCTTGCGGGCGGTGCACCTAAAGTTTCAGTTGTTCCTACCACTAACTCGTTGCCTTCACAGTCCAGCGCCAGGCCCGCGGTGACAACAACATTACCTGACTCGACCGTGACCCTCAGTCCGGAAACAATTCCGAAGCCGTGCAATGCCTGGTTGTGAAGCTTCTGCTTGCCGCGAAAATAATTTTGTTCGAGCGCGAAGTCGCCGGCAGTCAATAGCCGCCCATTAAAAAACCGCAGCCGCTCAAAAGGTTTTGGATCGCTCATCGGCTTAGTCACTCCGGAGCTTCGACGGCGAGCGGATCGATGTCCCCAACTTTGTCGATTGCGGCGCTCAGCACTTCTTCATCGACATGACCCAAAGATGCGATCTTACGCGCGGCCTTATCTACCGCTTCCTGGACCACGTGACCGTTATGTCCACGCGTCCACTGCCAGACAACTTCATGACGCTTTGCAGCCTGGTCCAGGCGCTGCCACCACTCGTGATTTGTCTTGCGGCGAAAACGCCCGCCCATCGTCTCGACCACGTAACGCGAGTCGGTAAACAGATGGACGCGGCAGGGTTCTTTCAGCGACTCCAGTCCCAACGCCGCCGCCGCTACTTCCGCTTGCTGATTCGTTGCCTGGCCCAGGAAAGTGCCGACGGCGCGCCAGAGTCCGCGATAACCAAGTAGCGCCACGGCTGCCGCGCGCGTGGACGCTTGACCATTACCGAGACTCGAACCATCGCAAAAGATCGTTACCTGCTTATCCGGCTTAGGCTGTTTTTGCGAATCGCGTTGTCCGCTCGTCATTCAATAGCTCCTTCACGCTAAGCGTAACACGGCGCAGCAACAGCACCAGCCAAAACAGTTCTATTAAATCGCACCGGCCGTCAAAGTGCGACCCAAAACCCCGGCAAGAAAAACGGTCTGGTGGAGACGTGTCGCGTTAGCCCTTATGGGCTCGGCGGGCTGTCGCGATTGAGCGGTGTCGGGGCGCCGTTTGTAACCGGCACCTGGCAATTTTGAGCCGAAGTTCCGGTCGAGCTGGTGAAAATGAAATCATTTTCGGTGGAGTCAGTGTCTTGTGGACGAATTCGCGATGAGCGGATCGATCTGCCACCCTGTACAGCGGAGCGTATGTCCGGATTGGCGGTGCCACCGACGGCAATGCTCGCGGGCGTTTGCAATCGGGCAAGCGACACGGTGTGCGTGGCCCAGAACGATCCGTTTCGCAGTACTGCATTTTGGATTCGCGAATCGTTGGACGTGGGCCGACTACCTGAGGGTGCAAAAGGGTTCTGCTGGCGCTGAGGCAGGTAGCCGCCTGAGCTGGAAACAAGCGAACTATTGAAGCGCCACGCATAGGGCAAAGAATTACATCCATTGCCCCGCTTTGGGCAAAAAGTCGCGCAGCGACCGTGAATTGAAGAGATTAGAGCCCGCGGCGCGGGCGACAGCGCCACATCACGGCATACGCTAACGCCCGCTCCGCGGGCTGGGCATCGTCTTTCAACCATTAACCTGGGGTTGCCGCTTCGCTTCACCCCAGACTTTATGTTATCGCCTGCTCCGCAGGCTGGGAGTCAGTGACGATCGTTGAAAGTTTTCTCGCAGGATCAATTACTCTTTGTGCGCGGCCGGCTCCCGCGAACTACCGCTGAAAATTTTCGCTGCTCAGTTTTGTATCGGCCGCCGCCCAGGCTGTTTCAAATTCCCTCCCCACCAATTCCGCCGCGTAATTCTTTCGCTGACCCTTTAAAGATTGCATCAAGCCAAAGAGCGAGCGGCCGTTGCGCTTGTTGCGTTGCAGATCAGCGCGAAAGACTTGCTCAGCTTCCGCGTAGTTACCACTTTTCATGAGCGCGCCACCCAGCATTTCACGAACCGGAAGAAACCAGGCGGGCGGCTCGTCGTAAGCCAGCGAGTCTTCCGTCTCGGTCGCCTGCCGCAACAACGCGAGCGCGGACTTGTCGTCATGCTCCGCAACCGCAAGCTGTGCCCGCAATACTTCATCGGCCACCGACATCACGGTGTGGGCCGGATTCAAACCAAAACTCGCGTCAGCAGGAATTTCCTTAACACTCTTCAGCATGGCTTCGCGTTCGCCGGCGGCCTTTGTCTGATCGCCTTTGCGCGCGAAGGCCATGGCACGCGCAAAGCGCCACACGGCCGTTACGCCTTTCAATGACGCGTCCGGTGGCGGAAGTTTTTCAATGTCGTCCCACCGATTAAAACGCACCAGCATCAGCGGCGTAACTGTCATGAAGCCTTCGAGCATCGGCATCTCTTTGAGATGTGGCGACACGTTCACCTCCAGTTGTTTTGTTGCGCGCATGGCATCGGCAAAGCGGCCTTCCATGCTGTAGGCGATTGCCAGAAAGTGTAGGTTGTGGCTGTAGTACATCAGCGGATAGATGCCCTTTAGGCCACCGGCTTTTATATAAGCCTCGTCGGCAGCGGCCGCGTGTACGTTGCTGAGCGCCGCGTTTGCATAGTCACCGGTGCGCGCGTAAATGTGGGCCGGCATATGGACCAGGTGACCCGCCGCCGGCATCAGGCTGCCGAGTTTCGGCGCATAAGCAAGCGCACGTTCCGGATTTGGTGAAGCTTCGATCGCGTGAATGTAGTAATGGATGGCGCCGGGATGATTGGGATTGCGGCGCAGCACCGACTCGAGTATGGCCACAATCTCTTCAGTGCCGGGCGCCGGTTTGCCGTCGGCGGTCCAAAGCTTCCAGGGGCGCAGGTCCATCGCGCTTTCGGCATACAGTGTCGCTAGATCGAGATCGTCCGGATAGACTTTAACTAATTCGCCCATCGCATGTTTGTAATCACTATCGAGCTTGCGCAAATCAGCTTTGGGATCGATTGAGTAACGCTTTGCCAGTGCGGCGATGTAGGCGCGTTCATTTTCAGGCGCATTCACCGCCAGCGCGCTCGCCTTTTGCACCGCATCGTAGGCGGCTTTTTCGCGTGCCGGATCGACATCGAGATTGATGTTGGGCCCTAGCGCGAGCGCCATCCCCCAGTGCGCCATCGCCAGACGCGGATCGAGTTCCGCGGCACGTTTGAAGGAACGAATTGCCTCGTCATGATTGAAAGCAAAGACGAAGGCGAGTCCCTGATCGAAAAACTTTTGTGCTTCCGGGTCTGTAGTTGACACCGGATGATGAATGCCGCCAATGCCGGAAACGATTGTCGCGCGTGGTTCGGCTGCAGCTTTCGCCCGGCTATGACTAGTGTGCTGCGCGCCGGCAAGCGGACAGAAACATAATGTCAATACAAGTACAAACACGGATCGCATGTTCTGAGTCCTCCTTTTGGTAGACCTGCTTCGTGGGAAAGAATGATCTTTTTCTGGCGTTGTTGGCAAGGCGATAGCGTCGCAGATACTCCGCGCAAGGGGCAATGAATATTTTGTATGAGCCCGCGAAGCGCGGCGTCAGCATAAAGTCTCGCACCCCAGCCGGGTTGCCCCGCTGGGGACCCCGCCCTGGGGTAGAGCGCAGCGGAACCCCAGGATCGTTGACATACGATGTAAGAGCCCGCGAAGTGTGCGACAGCGACACGCGATGAATAAATCGTAGCCATTGCGCTATCTCACGCTCCGCGCGCTCGGTCTTCTTACCTGACATTAGCCTGGGGTTCCGCTGCGCTCCACCGCAGGCTTTATGCTTTCACCCGCTCCGCGGGTTTTGGGTAAGACAATCCCAATAAAGTTGATCAGATGTTCCTGTGGTTTGTCGCGGCCTTACGACAAGTTAAAGCTTATCGGACATGTCTGTCGGCGTATTGATTTCCCCGACACGCTTAGATCTCCCTGCCTGTCCTATTATTAATACCGCAATCAGGGAGTTAGACAAAACTTCGGTCGGGGGTAAGACTTACAAAAGCTTATAATCGATCGGGCCGCTGTGATCGCTGTAAAGATCGCGCGCTCAATGCGGCCTGGAATGAATTATGGACCACGCTCATACCCACGCACCGCCAAACTACGGACGCGCTTTCGCTATTGGTGTCGCTCTCAATTTAGCTTTCGTCATTCTTGAAGTTATCTACGGGCGGTTGTCCCACTCTCTCGCGCTGGTCGCCGACGCCGGACATAACTTGAGCGATGTGCTGGGTTTGGTTTTGGCCTGGGGAGCTATGCTGCTCGCTCGCCGCCGGCCCACACCCGAACGGACCTATGGATTTCGACGGTCTTCAATTCTGGCCGCACTCATCAACGCGGCTGTTCTGCTGATCAGCGTCGGCGCGATTGCCTGGGAAGCCATTGGACGCGTTAGTCATCCCAACGCGGTCGCAGAAACAACGGTTATCTGGGTAGCATCGGTCGGCATACTTATTAATGCCGGCACGGCGGTGATGTTCATGTCCGGACGCAAGCGCGACTTGAATATTCGCGGCGCCTTCATGCACCTGGCGACGGACGCAGTCATCTCGCTGGGCGTGGTCCTGACGGGCGTAACGATGCTTGCAACCGGATGGTTGTGGCTTGATCCGCTGGTGAGTCTGGTGATCGTCGCGCTGATAGTTTACGGCACCTGGGGTTTGCTTCGCGATTCGCTCAACCTCGCGCTTGATGCGGTGCCTGCAGGGATAGACATGAACGACGTCAAAGAATATTTGTCAGGTCTGCCGACGTGCGTTGATGTGCATGACCTGCATGTCTGGGGCATGAGTACTACAGAAGCGGCACTGACCGCGCACGTGGTGATGGCGCAAACAATCTGCGACGATGCGCTGCTGGCGAAGATCACCAATGAGCTTCAGCAAAAGTTCGGCATCGAGCACGCAACGCTGCAAGTGGAATTTGGCGACCCAACCTATCCCTGTCGCTGCCGCCTGTAGGACGGCAATCCGGGCCTTACTTTGCTGGACCACAACCAAGAGCCTTGCGTAAGCTGCGGGGGAATGCGACTCGTTGCGCACGCAAATACGGAACCGAGAGCGGACCGGGGTCCCGATCCGCGGGCAGCCCGCGAGGGGTGGTGGTAGCGACCGGATCACTCAACGGGAAAATGAATCGATCGACAATCTTTTGTTGTTGCCGCTTTGCTCCTCAAACATTTCCGGTTTCGCAACAACCAGGCCACTACCGCTTCTGCTTCTGTATTAGTCGATCCACCGTAAAGTCATCTTGGGAGATCCGGTTCACTCTACGCATCCAGCGGACTGCGCACGCCGCGTCCACCTCGGTTGAGGACGTGCGTATAAATCATCGTCGTCCTGACGTCCTTGTGCCCAAGAAGTTCTTGCACGGTCCGGATATCGTAGCCATCTTCGAGCAAGTGAGTCGCAAAAGCTGTGACGAAAGGTGTGGCAGCTTCCGTGTTTGCTGATACCGGCCATCGTTACTGCTTTCTTTACGGCAACCTGGACGGAATTATCAGAGAGGTGGTGCCGCCTGACTTTTCCTGTGCGCGGATCAGTTGAGCGCGAAGCGGCCGGAAAAACATATTGCCAGCCCCACTGCCGGGCCGCCTGAGGATATTTTCTTTCCAGCGCATAGGGCAGATAGACGTCTCCAAAGCCGGCTTCCTTGTCATCTTCATGGAGGAGTTTGACTCTTTGTAGATGTCGTTCCAGTGACTGCTTCAAGGTAACCGGGAGAAGCGTGATTCGATCCTTCTCACCTTTGCCATCTCTGATAACGATCTGATTATAGCCAAGGTCAACATCCTTAACGCGCAGGCGCAAACATTCCATCAACCGCATGCCCGAACCGTAAAGTAAACTAGCGATAAGTTGATTTGTTCCGGACATCCTTTCCAGTACCGCCTTCAGCTCATCACGCGTGAAAACAACCGGTAGTTTCTTTCGTTGCTTGGCACGTTCGATATTGTGGACATACGGCAATTCCTTTTTCAGAACGTCCCGGTAAAGAAATAACAGAGCACTGAGCGCAACCGTTTGTGTGGACGCGGAAATCTTTGCGTTGACTGCGAGATCGGAAATGAATTCGCGGATTTCCTGTTCTCCCATCTCTTGCGGATGGCGTTTGTGGTGAAACAAAATGAAGCGACGAATCCACTGCACATACGCCTGCTCGGTACGCATGCTTAAGTGTCGGGTTCGCAAAACGGCACGAACCTGATGCAAGAGTTTTGGCTTCTCTTTTGACGGTTGCGTGGTTAGAGATTTGATGAGGCCAGGTTGAGACATGCGGGGTATAATACGCCGCATACGCTACTTAGGCCATACAGTGTGGTCTAATACTTAGTT
>JACCVY010000080.1 GCA_013697915.1 Blastocatellia bacterium
AATTGGCGAAGGCGGGATGGGTGAGGTGTTTCGCTCGGCAAGGAACTTTCTACGAGTGACATATATAGGATTTGTATCACTGCTGTTACACAACGAGGCCGGTCAACAGCGAAATCGGACAAACGCACCCTAACTGAATCAAGAGAAAAGCCTAAGACAACGGCACAACTGCGCACTTACCCGAACGCAGGAGAGCAAGCTCGTTAAGACTGCAAAACCTTTATTCATCGGTTCGATTCCGATCGCCGCCTCCAATCCTATCAACAACTTAGAGACACTCGACAGTTCAGCGAATAGCTTACTGTAGTAAAAAATGTAGTAACTCTTTGCATCATACAGTGTTGTGTCTGCCGAATAGGTCGGCATCGGATCGCTCGGCATGGCTGTTGAAGGTTCCCCGACGATTTGTGGAGAACGCCAAACGATTAGGTTCCCGACAAAGGAACATTTGGCTGTTAGCCGAAGGGTTGTAGGTTCGAGTCCTACCTGCGGAGCCATTATTCCCTTAAGTATTGTAACCAATAAAGTTACGAGTGGGGCGACTTGGGCCTGTCACAACTAAGTCACAAAGTTTTGGCTTTGGATGCCGACCTGACTTTTACGTAAGTCGCTTCGCTGACCTCGGTAGACGAAACCGACTCAATCGCTCAAACTCACTCGCCGCCTGTTTGTCCATCTGCCCTCAGAAGTTCAGCTTCAGCCCAAACTGTATCTGCCTGGACGTCGTCGTTGTGGAGGTGATCTTACCAAACGTGGGAGATACAGCTCCTGTCGCGTTGGTAAACGACGTCAGCCCGGAAGGTATGGCGAAGTTTGGATGGTTTGGCAGATTGAAGACCTCGGTGCGGAATTGCAGCGTTCGGCCTTCGCCCAACTGAAACATCTTCGACACGGACGCGTCGATCGCAACCAGTCCGGGACCGATCATCGTGTTGCGACCCAGATTACCCTGCGTGTTGACCGGCGGAAGAGCGAAGGCCTTGATGTCCAGGTACTGGTCCGGCCGGCCGATTACCGGATTGATTCCCGGAACGCTGTCGGGCCTGTCGTTTGCCGAAAAGCTGGTGGTGTTGAGATTGCCCGATCGATTGAAGCCCAAACGCACCGTGAAAGGCGGGCCCGACGCGAGGGCGATGATATTGTTCAACTGCCAACCTTTCAGAAACGCTGCCTTGGCTCCCGTCGCAGACTGCGCAAAGGGCAGATCGTACGTCCAGTTCGCGACAAGATTGTGCTTGACGGCAAAGGCGGATAATCCTCGATCCGTTTTCCGCTGATACCAGTTCGATCCGTACTGCACATTGTTGTTGAAGTCCTGGGAATTGATGCCGCTCGCGTCATCGACCGAGTGCGAGAAGGTGTAAGACAACTGCGCTCTCAGTCCGTGCGAGTAACGCTTGATCACACCCAACTGAAGCGAGTTGTAGAAAGATTGCGCATCGGTAATGCGCTGGAAGATGCCCAGGAAATTCGGATTGCGCCGGCAGCACGTGTTTTGACCTGTCGCATCCTTAGTGGTTCCATCGAAGACTGTTCGCCCGTTCGGGTCGATGTGAAACGGCGCGAGGTTCGCCTCGCCGATGCGGATCAAGTGGTTGCCGCGCGAACCGACGTATCCGATTGTCACGTCCACGTTGCCGGGCAGCGCGCGCTGCACGCTAAAGTTGTACTGCATCAGATACGGACTCTGGAGATCGAAGTTAATGGTCTGGACTAACGGCAGGACGTTGCCAGGGTTCTTGGTGGCTATTAGAGGCGCCAGCGGCAGACTGACATTGGTTAGAGAACTGCGGAAACTGAAGGGCGGATTTATAGCTCCGGAGAAGACGTAGTACTTCGGCAGGATCTCATCGTAGAAAATCCCGAAGCCCGCGCGCACCGACGTCTTCCCATCCTTGAACGGGTCCCAGGCCACGCCGATTCGCGGCGCGAAGTTATGCTTGGACGGGTTGGAATGCCAGGGATCTCCTACCGTCATTTTTGAGTCCGTTACGTTACGCAGATTGGTAACCTTACCGTTGACTTCCCTGGGTACGGTGACCAACTCATAGCGCAGCCCAAGATTCACTGTCAGGTTCTGCTTGAACTTGTAATCTTCTTGCCCGAAGAAGGCCCACAGCCATTGCCTATAGCCCCGCACGCCATCCTGCGCCTGCGGCAGCACCCAGTCGAACTGTCCTACCTGACCTTTCAGGAAAGCGGTTAGGTTGTTGAAGGTCGCGATGCCCCCAAGTTGGGGGAGACTGTACTGATTGAACTGGATACGCTGGCCCTGAAAGCCCAGGCGCAGGGCATGAGCGCCTTTCGTCAAAAACAGCGAATCGCCCCACTGATAGTTGTTGAGTCGGTCAAAGCGAGGCAGCCGAACGTCACCCCCAATGTCATTAGCAACGCCCCTGATTGTAATGAAGCCCATCGGTTCGCCCGGCACAAACAGCGACGATTCGGGAAGCTCAACGGTGCGTACGCTCTGGGCCTGCTGTGTCGAACGATTGAACCCAATGCGTGCAGTGTTGAGCAGCGTAGAGGAAAATGTGTGTTGCTGTTCGATAGTGACGTATTGATTACGTGAGCGTTCTTTGGTGAACGAATCTGGAGGCGTGCTCGCAGACCAACGGTTTACCTTGCCGTTATCGAAAGTGTAGCGGCCAAATAGCGTGTCACGTTCTGAAAAGTGATGGTCTATGCGACCCTGAATGAAGTGCTCGTCAGTCGGCTGCGTGCGCGAGAAGAAATACTCGGCAACGCCGCCGCCAAGGTTGTTGCCGTTCGAATGCGGGAACAACTTGTCCAGAAGTACTGCCGACTGCGAGTTCACCGTGAACGCCGCCTGACCAGGCAGGATGCCCTGTCGTGCGTTATCATCCGGAACCGATGTCAGCCCGGTAATCCCCAGCCGCTCAATCAACGATTCATAGGCGGCAAAGAAAAATGTTTTGTCCTTTCGCAGCCGGCCTCCGAGTACGCCTCCAAACTGATTGCGCTTGAAGGGAGGTATAGGACTGGACTTGCGATCGAAGTAGTTCTTCGCATCAAGCGCGGAATTGCGATGAAACTCAAATAGCGATCCGTGAAGGTCGTTTGTGCCGGCGCGAGTCACCGCATTGATTACTCCGCCTGCTGACTTGCCGAACTCGGCGGAATAGGCATTGGTCAATACCTGGAATTCAAGTACAGCCTCAACACCCAGCAGCACGCCTCCCACCGACCCAGGTGTTTTGTTGTAAGTGTTATTGATGTCTGTGCCGTCGAGCAGAAAGTTGTTCTGCTCGGGCCGCGCGCCATTGATGGAAATCTTTGGCGTTCTACCGCCAACGAAGTCACTGCCTGCTGCGAGCGCGGCCGTGACGCCGGGCTGTAGCAACGCGAGTTGCTGAAACGACCGGCCGTTGAGCGGTAGGTCACGTATCTGCTTGTCATTCACCAGCCCACTCATCGCGGCAGAAGTTGTGTTAATGCTGTTGGGATCGGCAATCACGGTTACCGTGCTCGACACTTGCCCGGGTAATAGCGCCACATCCAGGACTAGCTGCTGACCGACGGCCAGGGCGATTCCTCGATGGTTCGCCATCTGGAAGCCTTGCGCTGACACTTCCACTTCGTATTCGCCGGGCTGGAGCAGCGGTAGGTGATATCGCCCTGCGCTGTCGGTCGTAATTTCTTTGCTTGCGCGCGTGCCGACATTTCGCACGGTTACTTTGGCAGAATCGATGACCG
>JACCVY010000094.1 GCA_013697915.1 Blastocatellia bacterium
CGCGGGCTTCATCGGTGTAAGCGTGACCGCGCCCGGCGAAGGCGCGCTCTTTATATTGTCGCAGCTCGCGGCGCCATTTCGAGATCGTGTTGTCGCTGATTTGATATTCGCGGGCTACTTGCGCCTGGGTTTTGCCGGCCTCGATCTCGCGAATGACTTGGAGTTTGAACTCGCGCGTGAATGTGCGCCGTTTGAGTACCGCCGTCTTGGCGGCCACTGCCCCCTTCTTGGTCATCGTTAAGCCCCCTTCCCCGTAGGGATATGTGCTTAACTTTTTGTGTCAGTCAAGGGTGCAGTTCAAGAGAGAGCCCGCGACTTCGAGCTACTAAGGTTTAGTCACTCACGTCGCAAGTCGTAGCTGTATGGCGCTGTCACCGCTTCTTGTCTCTTCTGTAAGGATAATATCTTTTGTCTATGTCGCAACAATTAACACATAGGTCCTTGCCGCGATTAACCAACAGCGCATCTCCTAACTGACCACCCACATATACCTCCACCCGACCGTATCCGTTCACTCTCTCACCGCTTGCTATCACTACTCTTTCTTTTTTCATGCCAAGATTGTCTGTCAGAACAGTCATGACGTTTTGCAACCGACGTCGGTTCAACTCTTGTGCATATTCACCGTCACCAAGCCGGGCAACTGCTATCACTACGCTGTCACGATTACTCTCTGCAGCTGCAAGCTTTTCTAAACTTTCCATTCGAATGATGTTGATCTCGCAATCTCTAGGCTTGTCGGAGAATCCGTATGGAATGGATGACGATTTGCGATCCTGGGCAATCACGAGACAGCCACAGGCAAGCCAGGATGCAAAGATGAGAAGCGCGAGTTCTTTCTTCATGCACGTCCGCATTTTCATCTCCTATTTACAAAAGCGTTGGCGAAGGAGATGTGCGGCATTGCTGTAGTCGAACGTCCCCTAACGACACGCCCCTGAACAAGTTCGAAGTGTGAATGGATATAATTAGGATTGTTGCTTGGGCTTGCCCCTCTACCGCCAGTGGTTCCTATGTAGATGGAGCCTGCGGCATTCCGCTCTGAGCTTGAGCGGGTGAAACCAGCGACGTGTGTGGCAATGATTGAGACGTTGTGCAGACCGTTTAGGTTGGGGTAGAAAGCTACGAAACTACCTCCCCTATACTCTGGCAGCGTTTGCGGATTAGCGTATAGCGCCGTGTAACCAGGTGGAAGATACACTCCGGTAGTCCCAGTTGCAGGAGGGTCGCCACCATAGAGATGCATTGCCCTACTGCCTAAATGTCCGTAAACAGGTTGTCCATTGTCGCCAGTAGTATCTCCACGGTAAACCCCATTCAAAATATTTGGCGGCTCAAAGCCGCTAGCAGTTGAGACCGCACCCTCACCACCAAATATCCCTGCAACCTTCTGGTCAAGCTGCGAGTTGCGCTGCGGCGTAGGGTTCTGCGGATCCGATGCGGAGCTTGAGATAGTGACAATCTCACCAAACAGAGCGAAATCTTTAGTCCACGAGCCAGACTCTACGTTACCGTAAACGCCTATGTCTTTGTCCCTGTAGCTATAATCAGCCGTTTCGCCTTTCGCGAGCATGCCGGTGGGATCAGTCATGGTCAGCGGGTTGTTGCCAACGTACGCGTAGCGGTTCCAGCTTTGCGGATTGGCGGCGCTTGCACTGGCTCCCAGGGGATCGACGCTCGTAAACCGGCCCTGAGTATTGGCGTAGTAACGTGCCTGCGCGAAGTCTAATCCCGTCTCCGCATCTCGCTCATAACCCGTGAACTTCTTCCGAACTGAATCGGCTGAATAGCCTAGCGTCGCTGTCCTGCTACCCGTCCCTGCAAACAACTCTTCACCGAACGGCAGTTAGAAGACGCAGCGGCCCACAGCAATGCGCAGGCGCGAGCGACGGATTTGGTTTTCAAAGAGCGAGCCGCCGTCACGTGCGGCAGCGACTAAGAGAGAAGCAAGTATAGCTTTGTTCCGGCATCAGTGCCTATGGTTAGCGATGACGTGATTGGCCTTAGCGACGAGTTGATTGCTTATCGGTGGTCGATGGTTGCGGGAGCTTGTCGACGGCGCGCTTGAGGTCTGCGGTGTCCAGGTGCAGATAGATTTGCGTGGAGTGCAGGCTGCGGTGGCCGAGCAGCTGTTGAATGTGCCGGATGCTGGCGCCGTGACGCAGCAAGTGAGTCGCACAGCAATGACGAAAGGTGTGGACGCTGGCTTTCATCTGGACTTCTCTGGCGTAAGCTTTGATGCGTTGTTCAATCATCACGTAAGAGAGCTGGTGTCCGGTGCGCGCCAGCCACAGCGCGGATGACGGCAGCATCATTGGTTGGGCTCGCTTGCGCGGTCCTGCTTTCCATTGCCCTGCGGCCAACTCCGGACGCGCGGCGTTGAGATAGCGCGAAAGCCAATAGATGGCGTTGGCCGTTAAGGGCACGATGCGATCGCGGCTGCCTTTGCCTTGTCTCACCGTTAGCCGTCTGGCCCACAGGTCAACGTCGTACAAGTCCAACCGCTCTACTTCACGGTGACGAATGCCGGTGGCGTACAAGACTTCCATCAGCGTGCGATCGCGCAGGCCTAAGGCAGTCGTCGTGTCCGGCATTTCGATCAGGCGCGTGATTTCCGATTCACTCAGCACGTGCGGCAAGGGAGAGTCATACCGGGACAGCTTGACGTGTTCAGCCGGGTTGTAGACCAGCTGCCCGCGCCGGTGTTGCCACTGAAAGAAGCAGCGCACCACCGCCAGCCAGCGCGTCAGTGAGGCTGGTTTCAAAGTCTGGCCGCGCGGTGTGCGATGCTCGCGTTGGAGATGGAGCAGGAAAGCCCAGAGATGATCTTCGGTGACGGCGCGCCAGTCGGTGACGCTGTAACGTTCGCGCAAGTAGACCAGCAGCAGATCCAGCGCGTAGAGGCTGCTCTTGCGCAACGACAGTGAGGCATGGCGTGCTTCCAGCGCGCTGAGATAAGCAGAGACGGCCAGGTTCATTGTTTGCGTTGTTGCTCGCGCGGATGGCAACGAGCGATGACTTCCTGCAGGTCGCCGATCTCCACGTGCGTGTAGATCTCCGTAGTGGACAAACGGCGATGGCCCAGGAGCTTTTGGATCTGGCGAATGTCGGCGCGCCGTTGCAACAGATGAGTCGCGCACGAATGGCGCAGCGTGTGCGGACTGACGCGCTTCGTGATACCGGCGCGCCGCGCCGCCTTGCGCACGATGCGCAGCATGTCGTTGTCCGAGAGTGGCCCGCCGCTTTTGCTCGAGACAAACAATGCCGTCTGACTAGTGGCCGTGACGTACAGGCCACGCGCTTCCGTGAGATACAACTTGAGCGCGGCGATCGCGCTCTGCGTCAGCGGCACGATGCGCGTGGTGTTGCCTTTGCCGTGTTCGATGCGGAGCGTCGCTATTTGTAAGTCGGCGTCGTAGATTGTGAGCGCCAGCAATTCAGCGCGGCGAATGCCGGTGGCGTAGAGCACTTCCAGGATCGTGCGATCGCGAATGTCGAGCGGCTTCTCAGTTGGCGTGGCTTCCAACAAGCGGCGTGCTTCTGCCTGCGTCAGCACGTCGCGCGGCAGCGTCTGCGGTTTCCGGGGCGGTTGCACCAGCGCCGCCGGATTGTGCGCCAGCTGCTGCGTGCGCACCAGCCAGGAGAAGAAGGTCTTGACCGCCGCCAGCTTGCAGCCTTGCGCGGCTAAAGAGAGAGTCCTGGCCGGCGTGCCATCTTCCGGCGCCGGTGGATGACACAAAGCCAGTTGATAGTTCTGCACGATCACCGGCGTGATCTCGTTGATGCTTGCCGCTTCGCTGTATTCGCCCACCCAGCGCAGGAAGTCGCGCACGTAACGGTTGTAATCAGGCCGCGTGCGCGGGCTGTAGTTGCGCGCTTCCAGCCATTCAACGAAGCGCGCGCGCAATAGCTCCAGCTTCCGGTTTTGTGATTCGTTCATCATCTATGCTTTCTCTTTTAGTTGCTGCCCGTGCGATTGATTCATTGAAGCCAACACGGACAGCTCGAGATAGAGATCTCGAGTAAGAGAAGATCGATTAGGTTTGAAAAAAGGCTCGACCTGCTTCTTGCCACAAGCCCACAAGGTAGGGCTCAAAGTGTTGAGCGGCTTTCGGTAAGACCTTGTGGTCCACCCACCACAACCCCACCACAACCCCCTCGTTTTTCCCTCAAGGTCCACAAGGTTGACGGACTCCACTGCCAGAACTCGATTGCATTCAACGTCCGCTGCGGCAAACGGGTCGCGCCGCCCGGGGCGTGCGTCGCGCCCGTTTGCCTCCGCTCTCTCTAGCGCCACGTTGCAGCGCTCCGCGTTTCGCGGCCGCGGGCGGACGGCCACGGACGGGCGGGGTCATCCGATAACGCGGCATTATGTCCTGGTCAGACAATCGCGGCGCCGGGGACATGGGCCAGAGTTGTGA
>JACCVY010000138.1 GCA_013697915.1 Blastocatellia bacterium
AATCAGGTGCTTGCAGGGCACCTCCAAAACCCGGATTTTTCCAATTTAGGCTGGTAGCGAAATTGGGGTAGGCTCAAAATCCGGAAGTCTCTACTTATGAGTGGTCCTAAACAGGGGAGGGTTACACGCATGGCCCGCTGCCCCAATTGTCTCACCGAAATCTCGAGCGATGTCTCATCGTGTCCCAAGTGTGGCCACTCATTCGACGACGCCACGCGCCGGCTCGATTCGCGCGCACGACAAACAACTTCAACCTCATTTGATTCCATCGATGATGCGCTCTTCGTTCCCAGCGCAATGAGTTATTCATCCTGCAACTCTCGTTCGCGATCTTCTCTAACATCAATCTCAAAAGGCGAGACTCTTGTGCGGACATGATCATTTAGAGGATCTTGGATTTAGCAGCGTGATAGGCGGAAAGATCGCTCGCGATCGCAAATTTTGAATAGTCAATACGGAGGCTTTGCCTCAAAAATGAAATCGAGGGGGATACGGCTATGCCGCCTGAGTTGACTCCGTCGGCGGTGGCTACGCCCCGCCGTAAAGGAACCCTTTACATTTTGGGCTGCGTAATGAGAACAGCAGCAGCAAAGAGTAGTCAGCAAACAGCATTCACGGGGCCAATCTTTGGAGTTCGCCGAACCAGTTCAGGACGATGCGCACCTGGGCGGTAGAGCTGTCTTCTTTCGGCGGACGAGTCATGAGAAAGCGGCCGCCGTGCGGATCGACGTCGTAAGTTTCGCCGGTGTTGGAGCGAAGGTCATAGACTTCGTTGAACAAAGTCTTCGGAGGGCCTGCGAGAATTTCGGAATTCGGAATTCGGATTGCGGATTTAGGAGCAGAGGCAGAAGCTGGTGTTCGGAGTGATGAGTGATGAGTGATGAGTGATGAGTGCGTCTCTATCGGCACCGCCATCAACTGAGCATTGATCCGGTAATAGAGCTCTCGACCATCGGGAGACCAGCGAGGCTCTTCGCCGCCGCCGGTGGAAATGGGCCAACGACCTCCCGAACCAACGATGTCACGAACATAGATTTCCGGTCTGCCACTCTCGTTTGATTGATAAGCCAACCAACGGCCATCGGGTGAAACCGCCGCGGCATACTCCATAAACTTAGTATTGACGAGCGGCGTTGGTTGCGCACCCGGCTTCAGGGCAACGGTTACGATATTGGAATCGTTGGTTTGTCTCTCAGTATCGAGCAGAGCTGTTTCGCCATCCGGCAAAATCGCTTTCAAGTAAGCTTGATGCGGAATGGTGACGATGCTCTCGGCTTCATGACTACCGTCTGCCGGCTTTCGCAGTATGGTGGTTTCATCTTTAGCAGGATCAGTCGAGACGTAGTAAATATCTTTGCCATCAGCCGACCATACTGGAGTCGCATTGGTGGTGGTGAAGGTCAAGCGCGTAAAAGTTGCGCGCGCAAATTCATAGATCCACACGTCGCCGCTGGGACTTGATCCCTGCAACACCGCGACCCGCGTCCCGTCCGGTGAAATTCGCACGTCATTGAACTGGCCGCGCGGTATGTCGACCGGCGTCTGATTGCCGTTCTTGTCTACCCAGGTCAGGCCGCGCAGACCGGAGGTAGTGCTGCCGGGAACATAGGCAAGCGTTCCGTCGTTGGAAACTGAGAAATGAACGGCACCAGTGGTCTTGTCTCCGGCCACGCCAGTCAGGACTGCCACCGGTTTCCCGCTAACGGTCAGACGATTGAGATCGAAGCGCACCGCGTAGAGCACGCCGTCGCGGGCAAAGACCAGGTGGCCCGTCGGCACATACCGAGCGACACTCGCGCCCTGGAGAAGAAGTTTTCGTTCGCCGGTTTCGAGAACCACGGCTTCGATGTTTGCGTTGTCATAGTCATCGGGCTTGTCGAGTGAACCAACAGTAAACAGGACCGCTTTGCCACCCGGCAACGCTTGCGGCCATCGATGCGTTCGTTCGTTCTTCGCTTCGTCAACTTTAGTGATTGCGCGTGGCTCACCGCCGTTAGCGGAAATTTGAAACAGGCCGCCAGTCGCTTCCGGCACATAGATCAACGAGTCGTCAGCCATCCATGACAAACCGCGCGAATCGCCTATCTTCGTGAGTGGAACAACGGGACCGTTAAGAGGAACCTTCTTCAAAGAGAAGTCGGCGATGAACGCGAGCGACTGGCCATCGGGTGAAAAAGTAGCATCAGAAGCTCCCTCAGTTCCCGGAACCACTTTTACTTCGGTGTCATCACGCTTGCGCACGTACAGACGATTAACGCCGTCGCCGTTAGCCAGGAACGCCAACGTCGATCCGTCCGGAGATATTGCGACAGCCGGGAGACGTATCAAGCTCAATCCCGTCTTGTTCAATGGCAGAACATCGTAACGAACAATCGGTGAGTTGTTCTTCGGAGCTGGCCGGAGAATAACAAACAGCGCCAACGCTAACAGGGCCAAGCCAAGCACCGCAGTGCTGGCAATCCAGAAGCGCGAAGAGTGTAGCCACTTTTGCTGGGAACCTTCGGCGATTGGCGAAATCGGCAGCGTTGTTGTCTGGCCGGAGTTAGTCGCGACGCCGGAGAGTGCCTCGATCGCAAACGCCAGATCGCTCGCCGAATGAAAACGTTGTTCAGCATTCTTTTCGAGACAGTGATGCACCACGCGTTCGAGCGCGGGGGACACGGTCTTGTTCGTGGTCGATAAATCCGGCGGGTCTTCTTTGAGAATGGCGCTCATCGTTTCGGGCATTGAGTCACGCTGAAAGGCACGCTTGCCGGAAAGCATCTCATAGAAAACGGCGCCAAAGGAAAAGATGTCGGAGCGTGCATCGGCATGCTTGCCGCGCAGTTGCTCGGGCGACATGTACCCAACTGTCCCCATCACGGTGCCGGGATCGGTATTGACCTTTCGCGTTGGCACTTCAGTCTGCGACTCGCTGGCTGAGCTTTCGGCAGTTAGTTTTGCCAGACCGAAATCCAAAATCTTTGCTCGTCCATCGTTAGTGATGAATATGTTGTCGGGCTTGATGTCGCGATGAACGATTCCTTTCTCATGGGCTGCGGCCAGACCGCGCGCGATCTGTAATGCGAGATCGAGGGACTTGCGTTGCGGCACCGCAGTCCCATTCATACGCTCGCGCAGCGTCTGACCTTCAAGCAGCTCGGAGACGATGTAAGGCGCGCCGGAGTGAGTGCCGATGTGATAGATGACCAGGATACTAGGGTGGTTGAGCGCGCCGGCGGCCTGCGCTTCCTGCTCGAAACGACATAGACGGTCCGCGTCCTCTGAGAATGCCGCCGGCAAAACTTTGATCGCGACGTCGCGGCCAAGTTTGGTGTCGCGCGCGCGATAGACTTCGCCCATGCCGCCTTCGCCAATCTGCGAGACGATTTCGTAAGAGCCGAGCTGTGTGCCTGAAGTTAGTGTCATTTAAGGAGACTTGGCTGCCGGGTTGAAGACTGTGGATTTCTCGCGGCGGGATTCTATATGAGTGAAGGGCAAAGGGCTAAGCGCAGAGGGCAAAGGCCGAAGACTGAGTACCGAGTGATGCGTGATGCGAGCATATCCCCCTCTCCCTTTGGGAGAGGGAAGGGAGGGTTTTATACGCTCGGCTAAAACCCTTCCCATCTTTCCCCTTCCCAAAGGGAAGGGGATGAAAAGATATCTCGCGATTCAACTCCCTCGCGGGAATAACTACTACTACTTCACCTCGCTAATCAGCACTGCATCGCGGGTGTGGCTGCCGCGGGCGAATGCAAGCTGGTGTCCATCGCGAGAGTAGGCAAAGTTATAGATCAGATCGGATTTGAAGTCGGTGATTTGCTTCGCTGTACTACCGTCCAGCGGCTGACTCCAAAGGTTCGACACACCGCCGAGCGTATTGATGTAGACAATCGCATGCCCATCGGGTGACCAGTGAAAGCCACGGTAGAAGAGGCTTTCATAAGCACTGGACTGACTCGTCACCGGCAAGTCAAACGTACGTACCGCAGCGCCGCTGCCGAATTCGATAACGGCGATCTTCGGACGGTTGGTCTGTTCGTCATCCAAAAAGTATGCAAGCAGTTTTCCATCGGGCGAAACCTGGGGATAACGCAGGTTGCCCCTGGCCACTATTTCCGTTTCAGTCCCGCCAGCGACCGAGAGTCTGCGAATGCCACCGGTAAACGGACTGTAAAGCAACCATTTTCCGTCCGGCGAAATTGAATGCGTCGCCACCCCGCCAACGCCCCGGGTCAACTGCTGCACTTCGCCGCCATCTAGACCGAGGCGAAAGGCCTGCAGGTTTATCATGCGACTGGAATTGAAGATGATAAAGCGGCCGTCAGGGGAAACTTCGGGCGCAAAATCATCCGCACTTCCGTCGGTCAACACCTTTGGATTGCTGCCGTCGGCGCCCACGATCCAAACGCTCGCTTTAACGTTCACATTAGAGTCAAAGACCACTCTTCCGTCAGGAGTCCAGGCCAGGTTGTAGTGTCCCTCCTCCACATTCTTACTCGATGTGGCCGCGCGGGCGCGGCTTGCATCACCCTCGGGAGCTATCCAAATATTTGATCCGGGATCACCTTGCACGGATACAAGTGCATTCGAGTCGGCGGTCACGGCCAAACTGTAAAAGCCATACGAAGAGAGATCGTTTGTAACGCGACGAAATTCCCCTTGCGGGTACGATTGCTGCCAGATTTGCAACGCGCCCAGCACTTGCTCGCGCGCTGTGAATACCAGCCCGCGACCATCGCTGAACCAGGCCACGCGTCCCACATAATCCCAGCGTCGCGAGGTGAGCGGACTAAGCTTGCCATCGGCAATCGAGATGACTGCGGGGACCATATCGTTATCGCCGTAACCTATTGCCAGCATCGTGCCGTCGGGCGACCACGCCGGACCAGAGCCACTCAACCAGGCCGGCTCAGCGACCGTAATCAAATGCCGTTCGTTCGAGCCATCGGCGTTGGCCAGGAATAACTCGTCTTCCGGTTTCGTCATGTGAAAACGTCCGAAGGCGATCTGCTTGCCGTCAGGAGAGAGTGAGATTGGTTGCGAAACATTTGTCAGGATCTTTTTCGACGTGCCGCCTAACACCGGCACCTGATAGAGCGCGCCGCGAGGGTTTTGCTCATCCAGACGCGTGTAGTAAACGTAGCTGCCGTCATTGGAAAACATGCTCGCATTCAACGCCAGGGCTTCGGCGGCAGGGACGATCGGCACGCGACTACCAGTCGCGAGATGTTTGGTCCACAGACTGCGCCGGCCGCTTTCCTCGAGCGAGTAAGCGATGTATTTCCCATCGGGCGAAACGGTAACACTTTCAACGTCGCCTTCCGCGGTCAGCCTCGTCAGCTTCACACTCTGGAACCGGACCAGCCCTTGTCCCTGAATTGCGTAGCGATAAACTACGTAAGCGATACCGCTGGCGACAATAATCAACAACGCGAGCAAAGCGGCAGTCTTATGGCGTTTGATTTCGTTGACGACGTATTCGGCACTCGATGCGTGCGTTGAGAGAGACTCAGACGGCGCGCTGGTGGTCGCGCTTTGGTGAATCGACGCGCGGGCCAATTCGCCGGCTTCGCTTTTGGCAGGTGGCGTCTGGGTGATATCGAAGTCGGGGCTGGCGATATCAGCGCTTGCAGGCATGTCTCGGCGAACTTCCTTTAACTCAATCGCCACGTCCTTGATTGTCTGGTAACGCTCGTCCGGATCTTTCGCTAAACAGCGGCGCACGATTCTTTGCAGGTCTACAGGTGCAGCGAGGTTGTAATTGCTAATCGGCGCCACGGGCTCACGGATGATCTTGTTCAACGTGTCGATCGTATCGGCGCCGGCAAATGCTTTGTGCCTGGTGATGGCTTCAAAGAGGATGCAGCCAAACGAAAAAATGTCCGAACGATGATCGATCTCTTTGGTTTTGCCTTGCGCCTGTTCGGGAGACATGTAGCCGGCGGTGCCGAGAATCATTCCCGGCTTGGAATGCTGCGGCAGGATCGCAGTCGCGACGCTGTCTATTCCCTGGCCGGATGGCGTCGACGATTGCTGCGGCTCGACCAGCTTTGCTAAACCGAAATCCAGAATCTTTGCATAACCGTCATGCGTGATCATGATGTTGTCGGGCTTCAAATCACGATGCACAATTCCGGCCGCGTGCGCCTTTGCCAGTCCTTCAGCAACGTGCTGCAAAGCCCTGAGTAATTTTTTCAGCTCGGTGCGTTCTTCGTGAATCTTCTCGCGCAGAGTGACACCCTCGATTAACTCCATAGTGATGAAGTGAGTACCCCCGTGTTCGCTGATTTCAAAAATCTGGGCGATGTTGGGATGGCTGAGGGCGGCGGCAGACTTGGCTTCGCGAACAAAGCGTGCCATGCGATCGCGTTGAGCGGCCACTTCCGCCGGCAGGATCTTCAACGCAACTCTGCGTTCGAGTTTCTCGTCTTGCGCCAGGTACACCTCGCCCATGCCGCCCACGCCGAGCTGCGAAAGGATTTCATAACGACCGAGCTTGGTGCCTGGTGAAAGGGCGGAAGTCATAGGGGAACGGGTTGCAAGTCGAAGATTGAAGCTATTACAGCGGCGGCATTCTACTACGAGTTCGGGAGAAAAGTGCGCGGGTCGCCGTTCGGTTGCTGAAACGAGAACAGCAACGCCAGCATTAGCAGAATTTTCATGTGCGCAGGTTACGCAAGATTGTTCAAGGATGACAAGAGGCGGGAGAGGAAGGGAGAGAGGGCTTTAAGCTCGCCTAAGACCCTTCCCCTCGTTCCCCTTCCCAAAGGGAAGGAGATGATAAGAACATCACAGCCAATTCAGGCTCTTCAAAAGCTGCACGATGATGGCGATAGTGTTGATTAGAGTTGCGAGCGCGATGATCTTCGTCCAACGATTGTAAGCATTGGTGTTGCGTTCCTGGCTGCGCCAGAACATTTCCTTGCGATAGTTAGCCGGCGTCCATTGCGCGTTCTCGATGCTGTTGCGATAGGCGGCTAGCAGCTCTTCGTCACTCAGATCAACTAGTGATTTCTTTTCAGGATTGCGGTTTTTCCTACGCATGAATTATTCCTCTCGATTGATAGTGGTCCATAAAAGTTTACGATATTAATTACCACAGAGGACACAGAGGCGTGTGGGATAGACATGCTTGTCTGTTCCCTTACCGGCATTGGACAGGCAGGAATGCCCGCCTTTTAGCTATTCACTAAACTGCATGTGACTGGCGGGACGAATACTCGATTCGTCTCCCTCCGGCAACGAACGAGTTTCATTGCGCGAGCCGTCGGCGTACTGCAATTTGTAGAGGCGCCAGTAGAGCCCGCGAATCCCGAGCAACTCCTGATGCGTGCCTTGCTCGCGAATCTCGCCGTGGTGCAGCACGATGATCTGATCGGCGCGCTGAATAGTCGAAAGTCGATGGGCCACCACGATCGAAGTGCGATTGCGCATTACGCGTTCAATGGCCTGTTGAATCAACTGCTCAGTTTCTGTGTCGATGGAACTCGTCGCTTCGTCAAGGATCAATATTGCCGGATCAAACGCCAGCGCGCGCGCAAACGAAATCAATTGCTTCTGGCCTACCGAGAGTCCGGCGCCGCGCTCTTTCACTTCCGCTTCGTAACCGTTTTTCAGGCGCATGATGAAAGGCTCAGCCCGCACCTCGCCTGCGGCCCAGCGTACACGCTCGTCCGAAATATCTTTGCGGCCAAGGCGGATGTTGCCGGCAACCGTGCCGCTGAAGAGGAAAATGTCCTGCAAAACTACGGCAAAGTTCTCTCGCAGCGATTTCAGATCCCATTCGCGCAGGTCGACGCCGTCAAGCAAAATTCGGCCGCGCTGCACATCGTAAAAACGCATCAGCAGATTTGTGATAGTCGTCTTGCCGGAACCGGTATGGCCCACCAGCGCGATAGATTGTCCGGGTTCCACTTTGAATGAAACGTCTTTCAGCACCCAATCGTCGTCTTTGTAAGCGAACCACACATTTTCAAATTCAATGTGGCCTGTGACGCGCCCCGATTTTACAGGTTGCGCGGGTGAGGTAATGGCGATGGGCAAATCCAGAGTGCGAAAAATTCGATGCGAAGCAACTACCGCGGCTTGAAGCACGTTGTACTTATCCGAGATATCGCGGATCGGCTGAAAGAGAAAACTCGAATACTGGATGAAAGCTACCAACGCGCCCAGCGTCAGCACGGTATGCGCCGGCGTGTTGCTCATCACGCGATAGCCGCCGTACCAGATAATTAAGGCGATGCCGACGGCGCCGATAAAGTCGACGAGTGGGAAAAAGACAGCGTAGTAAAAAATCGTATCGATATTGGCGGTGCGATAGTCGGCGTTAATCTCCTGGAACTTGAGCAGCGACTTTCTTTCCGCATTGAAAATCTGCACCGTCTGCGCGCCCGCAAAGTGCTCTTGCAGAAATGCGTTGATGCGGGCAATGCGAGTGCGCACCATGTCGTAACCTTTGCGAGCGCCTTTGCGAAACCAGGTAGTCGCGGCCCACAACATGGGCACAGTCAACAAAGTCACCAGCGTCAGGCGCACGTCCATCCAAAGCATTACGCCAATGATAGCGACGATCATTACCAGATCGCCGAGCAGATCAGTGATGCCCGCGGTAAACAATTCGTTAAGCGAGTCCACATCACTGGTTAGTCGCGTCATGATGCGGCCGACCGGATTGCGATCGTAGTAGGCGACTTCCTGATGCTGCAGCTTGTCGTAAAGCTCGCGCCGCATATCAAACATCACGTACTGGCCTACCGTGTTGAGCATGACAGACTGAAAATATGAGAAGACCAGCCGCAGCAATTGGACCCCAGCGTAAAGGCCCACCAGTAACCTTAGTCCCGCGTACTTGCCGGGCAGGATGTACCAGTCGATCGCGTATTGAGTGAACTTTGGCTGCAGAATTCCCAGCAGATTCAGCATGAAGGTAAGCAACAGCGCAACGCTCAGCGGCCGAATGTATGGACGCAGGTAACGCAGCAGCCGGCGCGCGACCTGAAAATCGTACGTCTTGCCGATGGCTTCTTCTTCGTGAAATTGTTTGGCTACGGTTGACATAGTTACGTTGACATCGTCATTAGGAAGTCGCCGCCAACTCGTCTTCAAGCAACTGACGCTCATGCAGGGCGGCATATTCGCCTCCACGCGCCAGCAGTTCATCATGGGTGCCGCGCTCGACGATGCGACCTTCATCGAGGACGCAAATCAAATCGGCGTCGCGCACGGTTGAAATGCGATGCGAGACGATTAGGCTCGTGCGGCCACGCATTACGCCGCGAAGTTTTCCCAGAATCTTTTCTTCAGTGTAGGTATCAACGGAAGACAGCGCATCGTCAAGAATCAAGATCTTCGGCTCGCGCAAAATCGCGCGTGCAATCGCGGTGCGTTGTTTTTGTCCACCCGAAAGTGTCAACCCGCGCTCGCCCACGAGCGTGTCAAAGCCATCGGGAAAGCCGGCCACGTCATCCATAAAGCCCGCAACATCCGCCGCCCATTCGATCTGACGCCGCTCCGCATGCTCGACTCCGAAAGCAATATTTTCGGCCAGCGTCTCGCTGAATAAGAACGTTTCCTGTGGCACGTACCCAATGCTGGATCGTAACTTTGCCAGGCGATAATCACGAACAGACACACCGTCAACCAGCACCGTTCCTGCCGGCGCTTCAGCGAGCCGCGGTAGCAAATTAACCAGCGTCGATTTTCCACTGCCAGTCCGGCCAACAAAGGCCACCGTCTGTCCGGGTGCAATCCGCAGGTTGATGTCGTGCAGCACCGGCTCGTCATTTGATTTGTAAGCAAAGGTCAGATTGCGAAACTCGATTTCACCTTCGCCCGGGCGTCTATCAAGAGCGTTGGGAGAGTCGGCAATCGCGGGCTCGATGGCGAGGATGGAGTTTATTCGCTTCAAGCTGGCGGTGCCACGCTGATAGAGATTGACGACGTACCCCAGGGCAATCAACGGCCAGATCAAGCGGAACAAGTACATGTTGAAAACTGTAAACTGGCCAACGCTGATTTCGCCGCGAATTGCGGCCGGCACTCCGACCCAGATGATCAGTACGAAACCCATGCCGATAAAAAACGTCATCAGCGGTCGCATCAAAGCGTCAATTCTGACCAGGCTCAGATTTTTCTCGGCATACTGACGGTTCAGTTCGCTGAAGGCGGAGATCTCCGCGTCTTCCTGCGCGTAAGCGCGTACCACCCGGACGCCGGTAAAGTTTTCCTGGGCCCGTGCCGTGATCTGTGAAAAGAACTCCTGAATCTTCTCAAAGCGAATGTGAACTTGCTGGCCGAAGAACTTTACTGTCAACGACACCAGCGGCATCGTGACCAGCAACAGCAGCGTCAGATGCCAGTTGATCATAAACATCAGCGGCATCACGATGACGACGACGAAGACAGTTTGGAGCGAATACATGATCATCGGTCCGGCCAGTTGCCTGACCGCTGCCAGATCGTTCGTGGCCCGCGCCATCAGATCGCCTATGCGATGTTCCTGGAAAAAAGATTGCGGTTGATCGACCAGATGGGCATAGAAATCCTGTCGCAGGTCATATTCAACTTTGCGAGACATGCCGATCAGGATGCGGCGTTGCAGAAAGAGGAAACTGCCGCTGAGGACACTGGCGCCGAGCACCTTGGCGGCCGACAGCGTCAACAGGGACCAGGAGATTTGCGCCCAGTTGGCATCAACGGCTTGTCCGACGATCAAGGGAATGTAGAGATTGAAGAGGACGCTGGCGAGAATGCAGACAATCCCGATGGTCAAGGAAGGTTTATAAGGAAGAAAATAGCGACCGAATTTTCGTAGATCGTCCATGCGCAAAAAAAAATCGCGAACCAATGAACCTTGGCTATGAAAGCGAAAGGTTATGATGCGCGATTTTGCGGCTGGACGCCAGAAGGGAAGCGGAGTTTAGCAGAACACTCGGGAGGACTGAGCTTTGTGAAACTATCAGAGGCGCTGTAGTGCGTCGGTCGAGTCAAAGTCTACTAAGGAATGTTCGACGGGATCCGGAAGGATTTGAGTCGTTTCTTCGTCAGGCATGCTAACGCGATTGCGGCCTGCGCGTTTAGAGTTGTAGAGCGCGCGGTCTGCGGCTACCACCAGCGTGTCGCGAGATGAGGCATGCGATGGAAAGCTGGCAACGCCAAAAGAAGCTGTTGCCCGACCAAAGCCTGTGACTTCCATCTGTTCGATGCGCTGGCGCAGGCGTTCGGCGACCAGCATCGCGCCCTCGGCGTTTGCCTGAGGCAGAATTATTACAAACTCATCGCCGCCGAAGCGGGCCGCTGTGTCGACGGCGCGTAACTCTACGCGCAGGTTATCTGCGAGCATGCAAAGAGCCTCGTCGCCTGCTTCGTGTCCGGCTTGATCGTTAATGTATTTGAAGTGATCGAGGTCGAGCATGATCAACGACAGAGGCTGGCGCATTCGGGTCGCGAGGTGCAGGTCGCGCTCGAGCTGTAACTCAAACGAGCGCCGGTTGTAACAACCAGTCAAGCCGTCGGTCAGCGCCTGTTGCTGCATCTGAGCAAACAAGTGCGCCTGATTGACAGCAACCGCAAGCTGATCGGCCACAGTGTGCAGCAGCAGCAGTTCATTTTCTGCCCAGATGCGCGACACATCATCGGAACGTACCAACAAGAGCCCGACAAAACTTCCCTGATAAATAAGAGGCACAACCGCATCGGCCAGCACTGGTCCGTCCTGCGAACTATCGCCATCTACCACGTAGGCTTGCGGCGATGCAGAGAGTCGCTCGCTGATGGAATCAACATCAGTCAGCAATAGCGCCCGCGCCGCATCATCGGCAAGATCATGGCGAAAGTAACTCTTTGTCATTTGTGGTCCCACGAGGGCGCCTTCTACTCGAACCGCGCACGATTGCACGTTCAGGGCACGACCAACTTCGTCGGCGGCAGTTTGCAAAACGCTATCGAGCTCGAGCGAGTTTCTAATCGCGGTCGCGAGGCGATTGACGGCGATCTCGCGTTCGGCTTGTTCCTGCAACAGTCTAGCGAGTTTGGTGGTGACGCCCAGGGTGAGTTGCAGCGATGTCGCTTTAGGCATCGAGGTGCGAACAGCTTTTGAGAAGGCGTTTGAATAAAAAGAATGTTCGGCCGTCACGCGGGCCATCAAATACTCCAGCGCCGAATACACCACATCGGGCTCGAAGGTCCAGATGACTAAATCACGCGAGGTGTCGTCATTGTCTTCATTCTTAACCGAAGCCAGCAACGCTGAGAAGCGCGCGTCGGCAATCACTACAAAACGCTCATAAGTCTTATCCAGATCAGTGCGCTCAAAGACAACCGACTTTGTATTCTCTTTGCCCCGGCTTAACACCAAGCTCGAAAGCGCATCCTGAGGACTGACCCACAAGAACAGATTCTTTGCCGCCTGATCAAGCTCCTTGATACGCGTGACGTCGCGCGGTGGACGCACGGCAGTGGTCGGCAAGCTTTCGACTATCAGGGCGCCCAAATTATTTTCGAGCACTACGTCTTCGAAGTAACGCTGAAGTTGCGCAATGGTAGAGCCCGCACAAGAGACGGGAGTCAGTTGTCGGGAATGTTGGGCCAGGAGGGAGTGGTACAGGGAGTACATAGGTGAGCAGTCACCGAAGGGCTATTGTGTTATGGCAGCTTGCGAGGGCGAACACCGTTTGCGGGAGCGGCTCAACTGAAGGCCAAAAACATTTTACATAGATGAACAATGTATGTCCAGCGAAATTCCTCGCAAAAAACTAAGGTTTTCCCTGATTCCGTCAATGTCTAATGTAAGTGCTGAGTGCTGTTGCGAGGAGAGTTCCCCGCTGATCGGTCACTTCAGCAGAAACAGTTAGGAGCCGACGGCCTTTTCGTAACACGCGAGCTGTCGCTCTCATTTGTCCTTCGCGAGCGGGACGGAGGAAGCTAACGGTTAGATCTACCGTGGTGACTCGTTCCTCGGGTTCGATCAAAGTGAGGATGGCAAACGCCATGGCCGTATCGATCAGCGAAGCAATTGCACCACCATGGACCACGCCGTGGTTCTGGCTCAGCTCCGGGCGGACGGTCAGTGTGAGAGTCGCCTCGCCCGAAACAACTTTTTCTAGTTCAATGCCGAGCAGCCGAGCATACGGCACTGCCTCAATGGCGCGCTCGATTCGGTCCAGCCGCTCGGCCGGCAGGCTGGCCTCGGTCATGATCGATAGCTCGCTTCGGTTGTCGGCTCAACAATTACGGCGGTGCCGTAAGCGAGTACTTCGGTGACACCGGAGGTCACCTCAGTTGCATCATAGCGCGCGCCGACGATCGCGTTGGCGCCGATTTCAGTTGCATGCTGGATCATGATTTCAAATGCATCAGACCGCGTTTGCTCGCACAGCTTGGTCCAGACGGTGATGTTTCCGCCGACGACCATCTGGAAACCAGCGCCGATGGTGGCAAATATATTTCGCGAGCGAACAACGATGCCGCGCACAATGCCCAAATTCTGCGTGATGCGGAAATTCGGCAACTCAAAGGCGGTGGTCACCATTTGATGCGAAACGGAATAACGAGGAGGACTAATGTCGTAAGGCGCTCGTCTGTCAAGAGGGTCACTGTTCATGTTAGTTCCTTTAGTTGAATAGCCTGGGGGCATGCGAAGCTCATGCAAAAGATTTCATTTCTTTAGTGGCGATTTGCTTTTCGTTTTTCGCGCGCGCGGAATCCACAAATAGCGCTGCAAATCACAGCGGCCGCGTTCATTGAATTCTACACCTTCTGCTACAAGCATTCGTTGTTGCTTGTCAGAAGGAAGCGCAATCTTTCCTGTCGAGCACGCTCCCTGCGCATTGATTACCCGGTGCCACGGAGTGTTGTCGTCCGAGCCGTGCATTACAAAACCGACGGTTCGCGGTGTGTAGCCCTCGCCAAGAATTTCCGCAAGCTGTCCGTAAGTCATAACTCGACCGCGCGGGATCGAACGAACGATACGATAGACGCGCTCTCGATAATTCTTGTCCGGCTCTCGTGTGCGCTTTGATTTCGCTGCTTTCATTTGTCACTCAGGCCAACGTTCGCAATACCGCGCGCGCTGGCGCACCGTCGCCGCTGCCGCCGGCAATACGCAGCGGCAGACAAAACAGTTCATAACGTCCGGCGGGAATATCGAGGAGATCAACGCCCTCGAGAATTACCACGCCGCTTGATAACAGAATCAGGTGCGTCTCGAAGTTATCCGAAGCGAACTGTTCAATCGACAAGTAGTCGATGCCGACCAGCCGGACTCCCAGTTCAGTCAAGCGCTGCGCTGCGTCCGGTTCAAGATAGGTATAGTCAGCACGAAAACCCGCTTCAGGATTGTTCCAAAAACTCGAGTTGCGCGTTTTGAAAAGAATTCTTTCCGAGGCTTCATTGCAGTTATTGCTAACGAAATCCGCGTCGATCGACATCACATCCAGAGGCACTTCAACAACTGTCACTTCACCCAGCAGCTTTTCAAGCGGCAACGCTTCAACTTTCAATCCGCCGGCGATGAAATGCGCGGGCGCATCGACGTGCGTGCCGGAGTGAGCGCCAAAGTGAAGCAGCGAAACATTTGCGTGATCGCCGCGCTGCAATTCCGACCACGATTTGATTTCGATGGCGGGATCGCCTGGATAAGTGGGGGTTGCCGCCGAAAGCGGCACACTAATGTCATAGATTGTCATTTGAATCATTCGCGCTCGGGGCGAGCGCTGCGCCGCATAGTAGTTGCCGTCTTTAAAGAGTGTCAATCATTCTTGAAACACGGACGGTTGCGATACGAGCTTAGCTTTCGTTAGCATCGCCCTAACCTTAATCTGAAACACCGCCAAATGAAGTGAATTCCAAAACGAAGCCGCGACTGGCGGCATCCAACTACCTGAATACAGCGCCACTGATCTGGAGCTTCAAGCATGGCGCGCGCAAAGACGAAGCGAACCTTGTTGAAGCGTTACCGTCTTCATGTGCGGACTTGCTGGCCAGGCACGAGGTGGATTTTGCGCTGGTGCCCGCAATTGAATACCAGCGGATTGAAGACGCTAAATTGGTGCCGGGCGTGTGTGTCGGTGCACGGCAGAAAGTTCGCAGCGTGGTGCTGGTATCGCGGTTAAATAATTTAAAGAAGATGCGGACGGTTGCGCTCGATGACTCCTCGCGCACGTCTGCCGCGCTGGTAAAGATAATCTTCAAAGAGTTTCTTGGATTTGAGCCCCAGTGGACCACGCGTTCCCCCGATATCAGACAGATGCTCCGCGACAACGATGCGGCATTAATAATCGGCGATCCGGCGATGACATTTGCGCGCGACGGCTTGCGGGTTTGGGATCTGGCGACACTCTGGCACGATTTCACAGGCCTGGGGTTTGTATTTGCGCTGTGGATGGCTGGCGCAATCAGCGTCGGCGCCACGCCGGCAATAGACTTCGTGCAAGCAGCTCGGGAAGGGCTGGCGCAGCGAAACGAAATCATCGACTCCTATGAACAGAGCCTGAGACTTTCGCGAAGTGAATTGGAGACCTATCTGACTGAGAACATCACTTTCTTTTTGGATGACGACTTGCGCAAAGGTCTGGAGCTTTACTACGACCTGGCGCGCAAGCATGACCTCATTCCGGGGCTCAAGCCTTTGAATTTGTAGAAAGCAGAGGATAGTATTCAGTTATAGAACTTAACCGGATATGACTGACATCAAACCGATTCTTGAACGCGCGCTCGCTAATGTTCGTCTGACTGGGGAAGAGTGTACGGCGCTGCTCGAATCGCATGATATTGCAGCAATTGGCTCCGCCGCCGATGAAATCCGCCAACGCCGGCATCCGGACAATGTTGTTACCTACATCATTGATCGCAATATTAACTACACGAATGTATGCAACGTAGTTTGCACCTTCTGCGCTTTTTATCGCCGTCCGGGTACGCCCGACACTTACGTACGCACCATCGAACAGATTTGCGAGAAGATCGACGAGACCATCGAGCTGGGCGGCACCGGTGTCCTCATGCAGGGTGGGCTGCATCCCGATTTCGGCATTGAGTGGTACGAAGATCTGCTGCGAACGCTGCACGCGAAGTATCCGGCGTTTCAACTCCATTGCTTTTCGCCACCCGAGATTCACAACATCCACCTCATCTCCGGACTCGACTACGAAAAGATCATGCAGCGTCTGAAAGATGCCGGCCTGTACAGCCTACCCGGGGGCGGCGGCGAGATACTCGACGACGAAGTGCGCAAACGTGTCTCAACAAAATGCACGACGGATGAATGGCTGGACGTGATGAAGGCAGTGCATCGTGTCGGTTTGCGATCAACCGCGACTATGATGTTTGGGATCGGCGACGACGTCAGCCATCGCGTCAAACATTTGCAACGCGTGCGCGATCTGCAAGACGAGACCGGCGGTTTCACGGCCTTCATCCCCTGGACTTTTCAGCGTGAGAACACCGCGCTCGGCCGGCGCATCAAGGACGAACCAACCGGCGTTGATTATCTGAAAATGCTGGCGGTCTCGCGCCTGTTCCTCGACAACATTGAGAACTTCCAGTCGTCGTGGTTGACGCAGGGGTTGAAGCTGGGCCAGGTTGCGCTGCGTTTCGGCGCGAACGACATGGGCTCAATTATGATCGAGGAGAACGTCGTTTCGGCCGCCGGCGCTCACAATCGTGCCGATGAAAAAATGTTGCGCTACTTGATCCGCGAAGCGGGTTTCACTCCCCGACAGCGAGACATTCTTTATGTGCCGGTGAACCGCCAATCATCATCAAGGGATGATTTTTCTCAGTCGCAGCCTCTCGATGAATTAACCGTCGCCATTGCGGACTGACTTGTTTTCTCTAGCCAAACTTTTTTCTTGATGAACCCGCAAACGGCGTCAATCGATACTTTACTTTTCGATTGGGACGGCACCGTCGTCGATTCCGCTCAACTGGGGTTGACTGCTTTCGAACAATCGTTTGCCGCGCTGGGAATTCCTTTTGATCATGAGGCCTACGCGCGGGTTTATTCGCCCAATTGGTATTCCATTTACGAAGCGCTTGGCTTGCCGAGAGAGCTGTGGCAAAAGGCTGACGATCTTTGGGTGCATCACTATGGTGAACAAATCGCCCAACCCATTGCGGGCGCGCAGGAAACAATCAACGAGCTGAAGCGCAAAGGCTACCGCCTCGGCGTTGTTAGCAGCGGGACTGAGTGTCGCGTCGTTCGTGAAATAAGCGAGTTGGGCCTCGAGAGTATTTTCGAAATAGTCATCTGCAATGAACAGATGACGAACAAAAAGCCGCACCCGGAAGGTCTGGACACGGCGCTGCGCTCACTCGGCTGCAAGTGCGAACATGCGGCCTACGTGGGCGACAGTCCCGAAGATATCGAAATGGGCAAACGCGCAAACATGTTGACGGTGGGCGTGCGCAGCGACTACCCAACGAGTTGGAAGTTGGAAAGTCAGGGGCCCGACATCCTGCTCAACTCCTTGAACGAGCTGCTGAATCATTTTTGATTTGCAAACTCTGCCGTTCCGGCTTACGCTGCTTCGTACAACCCCCAAAAAGGCCGACCGTAACCGTTTGCGTTTTCAGTGATTCCCCCAAATGTAATCTGGTAAGTTTTCCCCCACGCGAATCTTTGCGGAGTACTCCGCAAAGTTTGCAGTTACATTTTGTTGTTAGCTGCAAAAGAAACGCGAGGGCGCCGCAAAGAACGCGGTGGGATAGGCTCCAAATTACGGGCGGCTTTAACGTTATTTTTGAACAATCACAGGGAGGTTTGGGGGATGCTTTGGAGAGGTCAGCGGCAAAGTGACAACGTTGAAGACCGTCGTGGGATGGGCGGCGGCGGATTGGCTATCGGCGGTGGACTGGGTGGTATTGTTCTGCTGGTAATCGCTCTGTTGCTCGGCGCAGATCCGCGCCAACTCCTGCAACAGTCTCCGGGCGATGCGCCGTCAGCGGGCACGCAAAATTCTCGGCCACTCAATCCACAGGAAGAGGAACTAAAGCAATTTTCGGCGACCGTGCTGGCCAGCACCGAAGATGTTTGGGGCGATCTGCTTCGCCAACAAGGCGCGACGTACCGCAAACCGACGCTGGTTTTGTTTACGGATCAGGTGCGTTCAAATTGCGGCGAAGCGGGCGCGGCGGTCGGTCCGTTTTACTGTCCCGGCGACGAAAAGCTTTACCTCGACCTCTCGTTTTTCAATGAACTGCAGGCGCGGTTTCGAGCGCCCGGAGACTTTGCCGAAGCTTACGTCATCGCGCATGAAGTGGGCCATCACGTGCAAAAGTTAATGGGTACGATGGACCGGGTTGACGCTGCGCGCAGTCGCATGAGCGAGGCAGAAGCTAACCAGCTTTCCGTTCGGCTCGAGTTGCAGGCGGATTTTCTCGCTGGAGTTTGGGCGCACTATGCGCAACAGAAAGGTCTGCTAGAGCAGGGTGATATTGAGGAAGCTCTTAATGCAGCCAGCGCCGTGGGAGACGATCGACTGCAAAAGGAAGGTCAGGGTTATGTCGTGCCCGATTCGTTCACGCACGGGACTTCGGAACAGAGAATCCGTTGGTTTCGCAAAGGACTGGAAACCGGCGACATTCGTCAGGGCGACACCTTCAGTGTGCGAAGTTTGTAGACGGGGAATCGGAACCCTGCCAACTCCATTGCGGAACAACGAATACAGAACGGGGAGCGGTAGCGACCTGGTCGATCTTAACAATGCAAACCTCAGCGCTGGGCCGAGGCTCTTACATTGTGCGTTGGATGTTTGGATAGCATCACCCGGTCGCTACGGCTTCCGGTTCTGACTTTGTGTTGCGTTCGAGGCGCGTTGCAGCGCACATGCCACCGAGGCTTTGCTTAGGGCTTACGATTGATCAGTGGCTGCTAGAGAGAGTACTTCATTAGCTTCAAGGAAAGTCTCACGCACCAACTCATTAAATTTCTCCGGATGTTCCTGTTCCGGCAGTATCCGGCAATAATCAAAAATCTCCAGACGCGCGTGTGGGTTCAGTTCCTGGAGACCGATTCGTTTCTCCATCGGCGTGGTCGCATCCTGTTTTCCCCAAACCAAAATTACCGGTTGCGTGAGGCGCGCAAAAGGCGCGCGCGTTTCGGTATTCAGGTAACCCGAAAGAAACGCCGCGATTGCATGTTGCGCTCCCGGTTGATGACTCGTCGCGTAAAAGTTGGTGACCAACCGGTCGGTGACCCGTTGGTGATCGTAGAAAAGATTGTTACGCGCATAGTCGCGAATGCTTCGTTCACTGGCCATCACATTGTAGAACGACGTGCCCAGCACGGGTGATTGAAGCAATCCATAAAATGCGGCGCCGGCCATTCCGGGGCGGCGATTGAGCGTGTCCGCGCCCGTCGGCGCATTCAGGATTAACGCCCTAACGAGCTCGGGATGTTCATCGGCGACACGAATCGCATAGGCTGCGCCGAGCGAACTGGCGATGACGTTTGCCGGATAACCCGAAACGTCACGCAGGAAATCGGCAATCAGTTCTACATAAAGATCGGCTGAATAGGCCGCTGTTGCAGGTTTCTCAGAAAAGCCGAAGCCGAGCAGATCGAAAGCATAAACACGAAAGTCTTTGGCGAGATCATCGAAGTTCTTGCGCCACATAAAACTGGAGGCACCGGCGCCCACTCCGTGGACAAAAACCAAAGGTGGTCCAGCATGCTCGGCGCCGGAAGTCTTATAGAAGACGCGCCCGTGTTTCCAATTATAAAACCGCGCATCGCCGCCAAGCGCGCTGTCATCGGGTTCGCTGGCATTGCGCTGGATGGAGGCGTTCACCGCCGCCAAAGCGGCGACACCGGCGCCGCCCGCCAGCAAAGTTTTCCAGACGTTTCCCAGTTTAGTCATAGAACTACAGAGGTCAGAAGCCAGAGATCAGAAGTCAGTCAGAATTCAGAGATTCAGAGGTCGGAGATCAGTCTAAACGCGCGAAGATCGAATTCGCTATTTCTGACTTCTGACCTCTGTTCTCTGACCTCTGGTTCTTAAATAAACGCGAAATCAAACTGTTCCTGATGGACCATCGGATCGCTGTTGATATCTACCGGCCCGAGATATTCCTCAATCTCGTTCAGCACATCGCGCTCAGAGCTGCGCAGCGCTTTCGCGACTTCGGGATGAATGCGCAAGGTCGCCTGCTTGTTCGCTTTGTCGCCATTCATTGCTTTGCCGAGCGTGCGCGCCTCTTCAAGCAGTTCGTAACACACAGTCTGCGGCGATTTGATCAGTCCGGCGCCCTGGCAATATTGGCACGGCGCGCAAAGTGTTCGCTCCAGCGATTGCTTCACACGCTTGCGCGTCATTATCACAAGACCAAAGTCATTGAATGAAAGCACCTTGGTCGGCGACTTATCATTGCGCAACGCGTCCTGCAAAGTCTGCATTACCTTTTGGCGATTGCGGCGTTCTTCCATGTCAATCAGATCTAACACGATGATACCGCCCAGGTCGCGCAGGCGAATCTGTCGCACAATTTCTTCCACTGCCTCGAGATTTGTACGCGTGATTGTGTCTTCCAGACGTCCGCTGCCGCGACCGACAAACTTGCCCGTGTTAACGTCGATAGCGACCAGGGCTTCGGTCTGGTTGATGACCAGGTAGCCGCCAGACTTTAACCAAACACGTGGCTTGATCGCTTTATCGATCTCAACCTGCACTCCATACGCTTCAAGAATCGGCCGGTCGCGCGTGTACAGCTTCACCCGTTTGACCAGCCGCGGTTGAATGCGATTTATGAATTCAACGATGCCCTGGTATTCCTCTTCCGAATCCACGCGGATGGCAGCGAAATCTTCTGACAGTTGATCGCGCAGAATGCGCTGGACCAGATCCAGATCTTTATGGACCATCGTGGCCGGCTTTGTTTTCTCGGCAGTGGCGCGAATGTCGAGCCAGGTGCGCACCAGATAACGAACGTCTTCGCGCAAGTCCGCTTCGCTGATGCCGACGCCGGCCGTACGAACAATGAAACCTCCCGAGGGAATGTCTTCAGTTCCGCGGATAAGAGTGATCAGCTTGCGCAGGCGTTGCCGTTCACTGTCGGATTCAATTTTTCGCGAGACACCGACGTGCTCCACCGTCGGCATGTAAACTAGAAAGCGGCCGGGCAGCGCAATATGTGAAGTAATGCGAGCGCCTTTTTTGGCGATTGGTTCTTTGGCGATCTGGACCAGTATTTCCTGACCTTCGCGCAGCAGGTCGGTGATTGTCGGTTGATGCCGATCGCGACGCGAGAAGCCGCCGCGTTGCGGACGACCGCCGCGAGCACGATCGCGCGCTGGCGCGGGCTTTGCGGCCGGGCTAACGGTTGAACTGGCAGCGACTACGGGTTCTTCAACAGGTGCTTCGACAGCAACCTCCGGCTCGACGTCCGCGACCTCGTCGGTTGGCGCTGCTTCCGCCGTAGCCTCTCCAGCGCTTGTCTTGGTTGGTCGCCGACGGCGACGACCACCCCTGCGAGTAGCAAACTCAGCGCGCGATCCGCCGTCAGTCAAACTCGCTTCGGCGTCCTCATAGGTTTCGGACTTTTCACCTTGCGCTGCCTCGCTGTTGTCCGCTGCTATCTCGCGGGCAGGTTTTTTGGTTGAGCGCCTGGGAGCGGGCTTCTTCTTTCCCGCGACGCTGTTGAGAAGTTTGCCAAGCCGGGATCGCTTCGCAGTAGTTCGGCCTCTTGAAGTGCTCTCAGCTTCCTCCACTTCAGTGGCTCCGGCGCCGCTCAGGGATGATTCGTTTGCACTCTCTTCGTCGTCACTGATGCGGTGAAAGCCCCCGCCTTGCAGCGGAGTGTCAGCAACATCGTCAACGAAACCTTCGATGTGCGCCGCGACGGTCTCGCGCGCGCGCGGTGATGTCCCGGAGGCAATTAAATCCTCTTCATCATCGGCCACGCGCTGGAATGATCCTCCGCGAAGCTCTGAAGCCGACATGACTGAACCGACTTCCGTCGTGCGAAAGTCGTCTTCCAGGTTGAATTCACCGGCATGAATTTGATCGAACAGCCGCTCTTGCAGACGCGCGTCCTTGAACATCTCGCCATTGATGGCGGCCGTCTCTTCATCATCGACGATGCGATGGATCGAAGGGTCGGCGGCGACGAAAGGAGTGCCGATTTCCTCCGGTGTAATGCGCTTTCTTTCCGGTTCGCCGGCCGGTCCAGATTGGACATCGTAATCTTCCTTGCCGCGCCCGCGTCGTCGTCCTCTTCGTCCGCGGCGCTTGTTGTCTTCAGCGTCGTCAGTTGCTTCTGCTTCGACCGGCGGCGCTGTTTCCTCAATCTCCTGCAAAGGTTCAGCCCGTTCCTGGGTCGCTTCCATTTGCTGCTCGCGCTCGACTCGTCCGAGAGCGATTTGTTCGGCGGCGATGCGCTGTGCGTCATCGGCCTCGCCCTTCTTCGACTTGTCCATGACGATGCGCTCAAACTCTTCTTCTTCATCGAAGAAATCTGAGACATAAAGAAACGCATCGCGCTCGAGTCCGATATCGACAAACGCCGACTGCATGCCGGGCAGCACGCGCATCACGCGGCCTTTATAGATGTTCCCAACGATGCCCTGATTGCCCTCGCCGCGCTCAATGTAAAACTCGGTGACTTTCTCGTTTTCAATGATCGCTATTTTCTTTTCTCGTCCGTTGACGCTGACTATTAGTTCTTTTGCCATTTTGTACTCATGATCTCCTGAAGCGCGGACTCAACTTGAAACCGCGGCAGCGCACCAGAGGTTAAAGCACCTCTCACTGTGCGACGACTAAGCAGTTTCTTTTGTCTATAAGCGCTATGAAAAATTGTGGTGTGGTCGGCGCGCGCTTCAAGCAACGGAGCGAGGCACGCAGAACATTGGATGACGAGACGCCTGAGCGTCGCGCCGTGAATTGGATTGGACGATGTTTTTGACCCGGGGTCAGACAAGGAAAGGAACAGGTTGCCCGCGGGCCGAAAGAGAATGGATTGTCGCTGGGGCGCCGATTGTTCTGAATCCAATTGGATTCGCAGGCGCCGGGCCATGGAACTATTCAAAAAGAAACCTAACTAGCCGCGCGCATCCGGCAAAACCGGAACTCAGCAAAACCTGGAACCACACGGTCTTCAGAGCTGGCGATCAATTCTCTGAGAGAACTGAGCGCCGCAACCTCGTATTGTTATCAAAGGACTGGCTGGCTTAACGCGCTCGCTTGGCGGCACCCGCCAATACGGCTTAACCTAAAGGTTGATTGGTACATCGTCACGCATTCGGACGACGATAAAATTCGTAACTCGCTTGCCGGGAGCACAGTACTCGTCTTCGAGTTTCTAAGTGCTGCTTGCTTGTTTTCCAAGTTTCTTAATGCTGAAATGAAAAGTGCGCAGAGGCGAGCTAAGGCGAGTATAAACCGAAGATGCGGTAAATGCGAAACGATCCGTTACCTCGCGCCTAGTTCACGAATCTCCGCAACTGCACGCTAATCGCAAAGCCGATGGCGATAAAGGTGGCAATCAGCGAAGCGAGTCCGGCGCTCATCAGGGGCAAGGGCACGCCAATTACGGGCAGAATCCCCAACGACATCCCGACGTTGATGAAGATTTGGCAAGTCAGCCCACCAACCGTAGCCATGACGACCAACATGCCCATGCGATCGGGTGCGCGTTTCGCGCCCGAGATCAAACGCGAAAGTAACAATACATAAGCCAGCAAAACAATAATGCAGCCGATAAACCCGGTGTTACCGGCCAGGACTGCAAAAATGAAATCCGTATGCGGTTCGGGCAGGAACTTCAGGCTGCTCTGCGAATATGCGGACGAGTTGCCGGCGCCCAGCAATCCGCCTTCGCCCACCGTCAGAATCGACTGCCAGGTGTTGTAACCAAAACCACGGCGGTCGGCTTTCTCAGGATCCAAAATGACGTTGATGCGTTCCTGTTGATAGTTCTTGACCAGGTGAGTCTTGACTCCGACCCAGTAAGCAAACGGGAGCAGTACAACGCCAAGCACGATTGCGGCGACAACAACACGCATTTTTATTGCCGACAAAAAGAGCACCACGATCAGTATCGGCAAATAGGTCAACACTTGGCCGACGTCGTGCTCGAGCAGAATCAACGCGATAGGCAAACCCAGGATCAAGCCGCCTATCGCCAGCTCCTTAAGCGTCAAGGCGCTGGTGCGATGTTTGCCAAAATACCGCGCCAGCATCATTGCGGTTGTGACTTTTACAAATTCGGAGGGCTGGAATTGTCCGATGCCCGGAACTCTGATCCAGGCGCGCTGACCGTTAATTTTCAGACCGATGCCGGGAATGAGAACAATCACCAGCAGCAGCAACCCAAAGATGTAGAACGCGGGCGCGATGTTCAGCAGTCTGCGATAGTCGTTAAAAGCGACCGCCAGCATGGCGACGATGGCAATGCCAAGACCGATTAGTTGTTTGACCCAAAAGTTTTCAGTCGGTTGCGCGTAACGAATTTGAATGGTGCCAAAGCAGACGATGCCAATCGCCAGTATGGCCAGTAGCCAATCAAAATCGCGCAGCCCTCTTTTTTGAATTCTTGCAACCATGGATCAGAAGTCAGAAGTCAGAAGTCAGACAACAGAACTCGATATGGAAAACTCGAAACTCGAAACTCGGAACCTTCCTCATTGATTTCGCGCGATCTCAGTCGGCGCTTTCTTTGGTTCAGTCTTGTCTTCGGGTTTGGGTGTCTTAGCTACCGGTAATGCGCCCGGCGGTTCTTCGTTGCGGGTCTTGCGATAGTAAACATCGTAAACGCGACGGACCGCTGGCGCCGCATGCAGGCCGCCGAAGCCCGAGTTTTCAATTAACGCCACCAGCGCGATTTCAGGTTTGTAAGCAGGAGCATAAGAAACGAACCAGGAATGGTCCTTGTTCTTTCCCGTGTCTTTGCCGAGTCCGACAACTTGCGCTGTACCCGTTTTGCCGGCGATGTCAAAGCCGGCCATGCGAATTGCCGCGGCCGTCCCGCCGTTATTGACGACGCCCCACATTCCCTCCACCACGAGATGATGAACGTCTTCTGAAATCGAAAGCTTTTTGGGGTTGGGCCGCGCGCTGTCAAGCGGTTGAAAAGATCGGCCCGCGCGCAGTTCGAATGGACCAGTTGCGTTCACCGGCCTTAATTCTTTCAAAAAGTGAGGCACATAAAGATTGCCGCCTACCGAGATGCCGGCGATCGTGCGCAGCAATGCAATCGGAGTGATGATGTCATACACCTGCCCGAAAGACGCGTAGACGGTGTCTATGTCTTTCCATTCAGCATTATGCGGTTGCGTCTTTTGCTTGAGTTCCGGTGAAGGGGTCAGGCTGATAACTTCATTCGGGATATCAATCCCGGTTCGTCTGCCCAAATCAAACTCGTCCACCATAGCCATGATGCCGTCGATGCCCATCTTCAAACCAAGGCGGTAGAAATAACCGTCGCAGGATTTGGTAATGGCCGTCTTCAAATCGGGCGTACCATGATTGCCCATGCAGCGCGTGAACTTATTGCCCACTTGAATGCCGCCGCCGCAAACGAGGTTCGAGTGGTCCAATGTGATCGCACCTTGCTGCAAACCGGCAATGGCCATCGGCACCTTCCAGGTCGAGCCCGGGGGATAACGGCTTTGCACCGCGCGGTTGATCAGCGGTTTGTCCGGGTCATTCAGCAATGCCGCGTATTCCGCGCGGCCTTCTCGGGTGCCGAGGCGTTCCGAAAAAAGATTCGGATCGAACGTGGGCGCGGACGCCAGCGCCAGAACCTCGCCGTCATTAGGATTCATGACGACGATGACACCGCGCTTGGTGGCTGACGTTCGCAGTTGTTCTTCGGCAACTTCCTGTAAATCCAAATCGATCGTCGTAACTAAATCCTGTCCCGGCTGCGGCGCGACTGTTTCGATTTCATCCTGGATGCGCCCGCGACTGTCGACGATCACCTTTCGGTAACCGTCCCTGCCGCGCAGATAATCGTCGTAGGTCTGTTCCAAACCACTCTGACCAATAACATCGCCTGGCTTGAGTCCCTTGTCCTTATAGCTGTTCAGCTTCAACTGTTCCGGACCGACCTCACCAACATAACCAAGCACGTGGGCCAATAATCCGTTTGGCGGGTAACGACGTTGCGGCTGTTGCTCGACACGCAGCTCCGGAAACTCGAGCTCATGCGCTTCGACCCAGGCGATGTCACCCGGCGTCGCATCTTGTTTCACCAAAATTGATTCAAAGGCCGGCTGGGATGCGATCTGTACAAAGCGGTCGCGCAGAATATCGCCGTCAACCGCTAACGCATCCGCGAGCGGCGCCACTAGTGTCAGCGGATTGCGGCCGCGCAGATCTTCACGGGAAAGGATGACGCTATAAATAATGCGGGAGTCGACCAGCGGATGTCCGTCGCGGTCAAATATGACTCCGCGCGGCGCTGTTATGGGAAGCAGTCTGATGCGCTGATTCTGCGCAATCTCGGCGTAGTACTGACCGCGCACCAACTGCAGGTAGTAAAGTCTAACGCCGAGCAACGCCAGCACCAGCACGACGAAGATCTGCACCAGCCAAATGCGGCCACGCAGGTTTTGTGAAGAGTCTTCGAATTTCATTTCATCTTCTGCCCATTGAGCCCGTTACTCGTCGCGCGCCTTTGCGACGAGAGGCAAAGGCGCGACGTTGTTGACGCCCCCCTTCAGTAAAAAGCGAATCCAGCAAATAGAGAGCAAACGTTCCCATGACCGTAGTGGCAATCAATCGATAGGACATGGTTTGGACGAAAGGGGCGCTGGGAGCATATCCCAGGGACCGGTGCCAAAAAACATAGATCGCCGAGTCGAGCACCGTCGCGGCCGCCAGCACTGGAATGCGTAGCAGGGTGTTTTCAAGATTCACGCGCGTGGCCGCAAAATAAATCAAGTAGGCGGTCAAGGTCTTTGAAAAACCGCCGGCGCCCATAAGTCCGCCGCCGGCCGCATCAACTGCGAGCCCGGCAATCGTTCCGACAAACAGCGCCTGCCAGGCGTGACGCTGCAAGGCGATATAAACAACCACCACCAGGGGAAAGTCAATATAAGAAAGTGGCGGCCACACCGCCCGCAACGACAATTGTAAAATTATGGCTAGCGCGAGAACAGCCGCGATCTTAAGTTGGGACATGGCCGAATTTCGATTGCCGATTTCCGATTGTCGATTTGGACTCGTTCAATTTCACTGCGCGCCAGGAGTTATCGAGGGTGCTGATAAAAATTGGCAATCGGCAATTGGCAATCGGCAATGATTCATTGCTTTTTAGTCTTCTCTACGTTTGGCAGGGTCTGTTCGGGTGCAGGCCGCTGTGGCGCATGATAAAGCAAAACCGCCACTTCTTTTAATTGGTCCAGGTTGGCCCCGGGCCTGATGAAAATCTGGTGCGGTTGTGTGGCGGTGCCACGTTTCACATCGACAACTTCTCCGACATTCAGTCCGGGCGGATAAATTCCATCCTGGCCCGTCGTCAGTATCGAGTCACCAACATCCACCTTCTGTAAACCGGAAACGTAGCGCATCTCGATAAGCCCGCTCTCGCCTGTGCCGCGAACCGAGCCGAGCGCTCCGGAGGCGCCGAGTTGGCCCACGATCGCGCCGGCCGCAGCTTTCTCGTCGGTGACCATCATCACCTGCGCTGTCCAGGGACTAACGGCAATAACGCGTCCTACGATTCCACCGGCGGTTATGACCGGCATATTCAACGCAACACCGGAAGAGGTGCCTCGGTCGAGCGTCACTGTGTTGAACCACACTGAAGAATCGCGCGCGATAACATGCGCTGTTATCTGATCGTAACCTGTTTGTTGTTTGAGATTGAGGAGACCTTTGAGTCGCTCGTTTTCTTCCGCCGCTTGTCGCGCGTTTTGCAGTTGTAACTCAGTCGCAAAAAGTTTTTCTTTCAATTGCGCATTTTCAGTAGCCGCACCGCGGAAGTTAATGATCTCGCGAATAAAACCACTGCCGGCGCCGCTGGCTCGCGATGAAACGCCCTGGACCGGCGAGGCCAGTGCCTGAATCCAAACACGAAACAACCGCTGCTTGGTGGTATTGTCGCGCGCATCGACAGCCATGATTACCAGGTTGGCAAGCAGTAGCGCCACCAGCCACAGTGGCGCCTTTTGGCGAATTTCTCTTTGGGTGCGGGTGGCGGCCATGGCGGGTAAATATTAAATCGTAAATAGAATGGCCAATCGGGTCCGAGTTTCAAGTTCCGAGTTTCAATTGTTCTGCCTACTGCCTACTGCCGAGTGCCTACTGCCGAGTGCCGACTGCCTACCGGCCTCACATGCCGCTGGTCATCGTATTCTCCCACTTGACGCGTTTGAGCAGGTCAAAGTCGGAAAGCATTTTGCCGGTGCCGAGTACCACTGACGCCAGCGGATCGTCAGCAAGAGAGACCGGCAAACCAGTTTCAATCGAAAGACGTTTGTCCAAATTCTTTAACAACGCGCCGCCGCCGGTCAGCACAATGCCGCGTTCGACGATGTCGGCGGAGAGTTCGGGAGGCGTTCGCTCCAGCGCTACGCGCACGGCGTTGATGATCGTCGAGACTGAATCAGCCAATGCTTCGCGCACCTCTTCATCCGTCATCGTGATCGTCTTTGGTATTCCTTCAATCAAGTTGCGGCCGCGCACTTCGTATGACAGTGGCTCTTCAAGCGGGTAAGCCGAACCGAGTTCGATCTTGATTGCTTCAGCAGTACGCTCGCCAATCAGCAAATTATATTTTCGTTTGATGTACGAGATGATCGCTTCGTCCATTTCGTTACCGGCAACGCGCACCGCGCGCGAGTAAACGATGCCACTCAAACTGATCACTGCGATGTCGGTCGTGCCGCCGCCGATGTCAACCACCATGTTGCCGTGGGGCTCGGTGATCGGCAGGCCGGCGCCGATTGCCGCCGCCATCGCTTCTTCAACCAGGTAGACTTCCGAAGCCTTGGCGCGATAAGCCGAATCTTCAACCGCTCGTCGCTCGACTTGAGTGATTTCGGACGGTATGCCGATTACAACGCGGGGACTGACCCACGTTTTGCCGTTGTGCGCTTTGCGGATGAAGTGCTGAAGCATCTTTTCAGTTACTTCAAAGTTTGCGATGACGCCGTCCTTCATGGGACGAATGGCAACGATGTTGCCGGGCGTGCGGCCGAGCATGTCCTTCGCGTCGCGGCCGACAGCCTCAACCTGATTGGTGACCTTATTGATCGCGACGATCGAGGGTTCGGAAACTACGATGCCGCGACCTTTGGCATAAACGAGGGTGTTGGCCGTTCCCAGATCAATTGCCAGATCGCTGGAAAACAGACTAAAAATCGATTTAAGAGCCATTTAATTGTTCACTTCCAGTGTAATGAAAACGAGAAAACATCGGCGGGCGGCAACGCGAAAGTCGTGAGCGGCAATAGCAACTGGCCTGACGGCGACGGGGAAGTGGGCTGAAATTTTAGGGGGAGCCCAAACACCATTTACCACTTACAACTGACCTCGGAAACCTAAACCAACTCCGAACGATCAAAGATACCTGAACTTCGATCTTTGCGCTATCAAGAAAAGGCCTTTCCTTCGTCCGCGTCCAGAATAGACACCGGCACGCCGCCCTCACTCGCCGGTTTTTCTTCCCGGCTTCGCAGCAAGGGTGAAAAGCGCACGCAGTTTTTGTTGGCCGCCTTTGCTTCGTACATGGCGGTATCGGCGCATGAGATTAAGTGTTGCGGCGACGAAGCATGCTCGGGGAAAGCGGCGACACCAAAGCTGGCTGTCAACGATAGTTTCAAGTTCCTGCCTGCATTGAAGGAATGTTTCCGAATTTTTTCGCGAATGCGTTCAGCCACCGTCCCGGCCAGTTCGATTCCCGTATCGGGCAGCACAATTACAAACTCATCGCCACCATAACGAGCAACTGCGTCCGTATCGCGTATTGATGAAAGAATCACACCCGCCATCTCCATTAGCACGTGCGAACCGGCGAGATGTCCGTGCGCATCGTTGACGCGTTTAAAATCGTCAAGATCCAGAAACAGCGCGGCCACGCTGGTGCCATAACGGCGGGCGCGGCGAATCTCGTTCAAAAGAAACTGGCGCAGATAGCGAGCGTTGTGAAGTTTGGTGAGATCGTCGGTTTGCGACAGCCGTTCAGCTTCGCCTATGCGCACCGCATTTGCCAGGGCGGATGCAATCGGCAACGAAAGAGCCTCAAGCAAAGCGAGCTCGGATTTCTTAAAGGAGCGCTGCTCCCGTCTACCTTCGAGCACACCCAGAATGCGTTCGCCACAAATCAGCGGAATCGCGACGATGTATTCGCCGCGCTCCTTCTTTCGAATCGTGCCCATGCCGGCGCCGGCAAGTCTTGCTGCTTTAGATTCATTGCCAGTGCTTACGGCTTCTCCCGCGAGCAACACTTCACGCAAGTCATCACGCAACTCAGCGATTGCTTTCTCTGCGGGCTTGAGCGAGGCGATGGCTTCCAACGTTGCCGCCTCGGGACCCTTCTCATCGGCGAGCAGGTAGATGGTCCAACGATCGGCTTTAGCCAGCGCAGTCAGTCCCGTCAGCGCCACCTGGGCTGCATCGCTTTGATCGCCGATGAAGTGCAGCGAGGAAACTAAATCAAAGGCGGCCCGCAAGCTTGCCGCTTTCATCTTCGCGGGCAGTGAGGCCAGTCCCGACTCAGTAACCGGCCTGACCATTTCCGGCAGTTTCAATTCTCCGGTGGCGCCGTGCCCTTCGATTTCATGCAAAATTGCCGGCAATTGCGCCGCCTTGTCGGCAATCGCGCGAAAGCCAAGTCGTTTCAGCGTTGCGCCATCAAGACCGCGCACACTGAAACCGTGAAGCCCCATTTGGTGCCGGCGACAGGCAATCACCGGTGTTCCCGGCCAAAACATTTTTGCGTGATCGATGGCTGCGTGAAGTTCGACGGTGTCAGCCCCGGCAATCACCTCATGAAGAACTGCCAGTGGCGCTTCCTGGAGTTTTTCGCCCGTGCTTTCGATTTCACGATGGCGAATTAGCGCGGCTTCAGCTTCGACGTCGCGCAAGCCTTCGATCAATGTTTGCACGCCCGCCAGGCGCAGGGCCTCAATCAGCTCATACGCCGGCGCTTCGTGCGCATCAGTTAAGAGGATGACATGTCTGGGCATAACAAAAGCTAAAACACTTAACTGCGTCGGCCACCGCGCGAAAGCGATAAGCGGTATTGACTGCTATTGCCTCGCGGGTCTTCTGCGTCAACTACGATTTCCTGCATTCCCGGCGCGGCGGTAATTTGCAACTGAAATGAACCGTCGGTGGCTACCAGCGTGTCGCGGCCCGCGGCGCGAATGGTGTTGCCGGCTTCCGAGTGCCCGCGTACCAAATAAACATTGCCGCCGAGCAACTCTGCGGTGAGATTTGAAACTGTAACGCGCGAGCCGGTGCCGGGCGGCGCGATGATGAATTTTTTCGGATCACTCCAGTCACTTGTTTGACCGCTCGAAGCCGTGGCGCGCACGCGCCAGAAATACGTGCCGGGCCGCAGGTCGCTGGCTGTGAATTCATTCGAAGCGAGCTGGTCGCGTTCAATCACTTTCCCGTCAGCCACGAAAAAAGGAGAAGTCGCAACTTCAACGCGATAGAACGACGCAGTGCCTGACTGTGGCCGCTGCCATTTCAAAGAAATGTTTGCCGCACCATTGTCGCCAACAAAAACACGCTCGAGATCGCGCGGCTCAGACGGCGCGGGAATGTCCAGCAACTTTTGCGGCCGCGAAAGGGTGCCCGACGGATTTACTGATACATACTCGCCGCCGTGCAAAGTGGTTTTCTCACCTGAGCGATTTGTAGTTTCAATCGCACCGTTGTTGACGCGAATTTCTTCCGTCCCTTCAGGATTCACGCCAAAGCTGGCGCCCGTCTGTTCGCCCAGTTTGTTCTTGGTCTTTGGCGTCTCGACTACATTGTTTGTGCCTTCGGGTTGCTGCTCGGTGCGAACGTACATTTGTCCGCTATCAACCACGACGTGCACATTGGTTTTCTTGCCATCGTCTTCGCTGGCATTGTCACGAATGATGATCGTGCTGTTGGGACGAACGACAAGCGTTGAGCCGTCGGCCATGCCCACGCGTGCGCGACCACTCGCCAGCGTTTGCACCGTGTCGCCCGGATAGAGTTCGGTATCGCCGCCGGGCGTGATCGTCTCGCGCGTAGCGGCGCGAATGACGCGCACTTCACCTTCAAACGAAATGAAGCGCGCGCCCGCCGGAGGTTTCGTTCCCGCGCCAACATTCCGGAGTGGGTTGCCATACTTCCAAACGTAAAGCGCGCCTCCGCCGGCCAGCCCGCAGAGAGCAACGACAAGGATGATGAGGTAGACGATGCGCTTTTGGACTACCCACCAATCAAAAACAAAACGACGGGATTTTTTGGCCATGTTTCTGAGCTAGAACTGAGGGGCAACTACTAACGTGAGCGCTGGCGGCGAATCCGTGAACTGCGGATAGCCGCGCCGGCGCAAAGGTGTGAAGAAGTCGGGCGGAGTCAGCGGCTAATCCTTGATACTCAAGCCTCTGACCGTCATTTTGAATTTAACACAGCGGGGAGAACAGGTTCAACAGCCCTTTTCTGGTGGTCTGCTTGAGGCTATTACTTCCGGATTTCCTCGTTTTCTTTCTCAAGTTCCTCATCTTCGAAGGGCGAATCGAAGTCTTCCGGCAGGTCGACTTCAATGTTGGTGTCGGCGTGTTTGGCCCAGACGAGCGAGGCGGCTACGGAACTGAGCAACACAACGGCGACGAAGACGAGCGAAATCCAGATAGGAATGTTGATGTGGACAGCCACTATCAGCATCTTCGCGCCGATGAAGGTCAAGACGATCGCCAGGCCGATCTTTAAGTAGTGAAACTTTTCCACCACGCCGGCGAGCAGGAAGTACATCGAACGCAAACCAAGAATCGCGAAGACGTTTGAGGTATAAACAATGAAGGCATTGGTGGTGATAGCGAAGATGGCGGGAATTGAATCCACTGCAAAAACCAGATCCGCAACTTCGACAATCACGAGCACGAGCAACAGCAAGGTTCCCGTCAGGCGACCGTCAATTCTGGTAAAGAACTTTTTCTCCTCGTAAGTGCGCGTCATCGGCAGGATGCGCGTCACAAAGCGGACGAGCGCATTGTCTTCAGGTTGGAAGTCGTTATCTTCCTGCGTGAACATCTTGATGCCGGTGTAAACCAGAAAAGCGCCAAAGATGTAGATAATCCAATGGAACCGATTGATCAGAGTCGCGCCCACGAAGATCATCGTCAGGCGCATGACCAACGCACCCAGCACGCCCCAAAACAGCACGCGGTGTTGATATTTTGAAGGGACCTTGAAGTAGGAAAAGATCAGCAGAAAGACAAACAGATTATCAACCGACAGCGACAACTCGATCAGGTAGCCGGTAACAAACTCGAGACCGCGCGACGAACCCTGGTAGTAAAAAACGATGCCGGCAAAGACCATCGCGAGCGCGATCCATATTCCGCTCCAGATGGCGGCTTCGCGATATTTGATGGCGTGGGCGCGGCGATTGAAGAGTCCCAGATCCAGACTGAGCATTAAAAGGATGAATACAGAGAATCCGATCCATAAGGCCGCCGTGCTACTAATCGAGTTCATTCAGAAGAGAAAATAGCATGACGGGTGTCGGGTGTCAGGTCACGGGTGACAGGTGTCGGGTGACAGGTGCCGGGTGACAGGTGCGGGGTATCAGGTGTCGGGTGCCGGGTGACAG
>JACCVY010000161.1 GCA_013697915.1 Blastocatellia bacterium
GGATGAAGGAGATCAAAGGTGAGATGCTTATGATATGGGGAAAACAGGATCCACATGTTCCTGCTGAAGGGCGGGCGATAATTTACTCAGCGATGAGCGAGTCTGGCATCACATTTACATGGCATGAATTTAACGGGCAGCATGCGTTCATGAGGGATGAAGGCCACCGCTACCAGGGCTCCGTCATTCTAGCCTAAAAGAAAATTTTTGAACATGAATCGGCAGCCGTAAAGGCCAAGCTTGTCCCAGGATTACAGGCGCAAACGCAGAGTGCGCAGGCTGGGAGACCCGCGTGACAGGAGCTGGACAGAACGATAGCGTAAGCGCCTAAAATGCGCGGTGACTGCAGCCCAGCCTGAGATGATCAAGCAGCGAACTTGAATGCTGAGCGCGCCTGGATGCTGAGGTCGGTGCCGAGAGCAAGGCCAAAAGCTTGGAAAAGCGGACGAGGATTGATTACGCCGCGCCGTAGAGTTTGGGCAACGGTTTCATCGCCGCCTGCCAGGTGGATAATGCTAATGGCTAAGTTCCTGAACGTGGCCAACACACGTGCAGCGTTGCCGGTGCGCATCCGGCAGCGGTCCTCACCGAAGGTGACATCACGGACGTAATGGCTTGAGTTTTCGATGCACCACTCTTTACGAAAGCAATCCAGCAGCAGTTGCGGCGCGCCACGTTCCCTGGGGATGCTGGTAATAATGGCGTGAGTATCGTTAGATACTTTGCCGGTACTGATCTCAAGAGTCTTTGTATGCAAGATGCCATACTGCTGTATATGCGGGAAATCGAATTCGCCTAGCGTAGATGTAGCAAGCTCAAGAGTTCGTTCGACCAAGCGCCCATGCGACTTTTCAGGCTCGGCTTCGTATGTTTCTAAATACTCGTCCGGCGTCTCAAGAATCGACTTGGCTAAGTTGCTCTGATTATCCTTAACACGGAAGAGAAAATCGGCTTTTTTTTAACTACAATTTCATCCGCCGTCTTCTTTTGCGCATGCAACGCATCGGCAACGGCGACTTTACCCGCGAGGGAAAGTGCCGGAAGCAACTCATGCTGCGCTACTGGGATTTCATTAGTCTTGCAGCTTACCTCGGCCTGAGCAATCGTCACCCCAATCGGCGCCAGCACGGCGCTGATCAACTGTTTGGCAGGCTCGTTGCCTTTTTTTGTGCCTCTCAGCACCTTACCGTCAAAACTGACCACATTACATTGCTCTTTTGGCAAACCACGTGTTTGCTCCTCAAGCCATCCGTAGACTATTTGCTCAAAGTTTTTAACGTCTAATCTGCACAAAAAACGCCGTATCGTTACCTCCGATGGAGCTCGTTTACGAAACCCAAGCGCCTGACGAAACTCAATGCTGATGCCGCTCAACCAATCGCCGATCGCCTGACTGGTGCTATAGCCAACCATGTGTGCCAGCAGTACGCTACTAAACAATGATGCAAGCTCATAGCGTTGCCCCTGCATCCGCCGGTAATCCGGCAATTCTGACAAACGCTTGCGTAATAAAGCCAGATCAAGCTTCGAAAAATCAAGCCGCGCATGCGCCCGCCCTGCGCCGGCTGGAAAACGGTACGGCAAGCACAAGAGCTCTTTGCCGTCCTCCCGGAGCTCCTTTATAAACACCTTCTTCGGGTGCGTCTTCTCCTTTCTTCCCGTCTCTTTGTTCTTTACTTCGTACCCGGCGCTTAATCCAATCTCCTGCCACCCTGCCGCTTTATAGCTCGTGCCATCGTAGAGCTTGGGGTCAACGTACGTTTCACACATCAAGACGTCCTCTCCATAGCGCTCATACCAGGCATCCGGCAAATCTTTGATTGCTAAACCCAATATCCGCGAACCAAGGTTCGCTGTACCTTTATGCTTCGGGGCTATGCAAAAGCGCTTGTTATTCAGTACCTGCGCGCAGTGTATCGTCCGCGCTTCGTCGCTCCACCCAATGTACTCATCTCGCGCTCGGTTGCGCTGAACACATTGGTCCCACAGCAGCACCCCTACAATCTCTCCCCGATATTCCGCAGCTTGGTAAACTCGCCGGTATGCGGGCGCGCAGTCTCCAAGATAGTGCCCAAGCGCTAAGGCATCTCGTGCATCGTCTTCTTCTTCGCGCTTCAGGGTTCGTACTCGTATCTCTTGCAGTTCCAGTTCCATGCCAGAGGGTCTCCTTTCTTACCTCCTGATCATGTAGCAGACTACGGCGATTCCTACTACACCTTTTCTTTGTCCAACGATTTTAGACCATTGGAACAGAAGGACGTGACCGTGTGATCTCAAGAGTCTTTGTATGCAAGATGCCATACTGCTGTATATGCGGGAAATCGAATTCGCCTAGCGTAGATGTAGCAAGCTCAAGAG
>JACCVY010000020.1 GCA_013697915.1 Blastocatellia bacterium
AAACATGTCTTCATCCTCAGTTCATTCATAGAGCCTGCTCGACCAGATCGGCATACGTCAAAAAATTACGCTCAACTCCACAGGGTAGGACACAAGAAAAAAAGAATTTCAAATTGATAGGACACTACTACTTTTCTTTGTGGTTTGGAGTTCAATATGCTCCCGACTAAGAAACGGAAGATAAATTAGACCCCGGCCAGAGCAACATTGGTTAGACGCAAGACTTGGCTTATGTTAGATTTAGCTCGATAAGAGGTTCGTAAATGAGAAAGCTCGCGACATACGAAGGTATCATCGAGAATGGGCGTGTAACACTGCCTCCAGATACCGACATTCCCGACAAAACTCGCGTGTACGTGCTTGTGCCGCACGCGGAGACGCAACCCACTCTGTACATCGCGAGTCCTCGTTTGGCCCATCCAGAGCAGACGAAAGATTTCGAAATGCAAGTTACTGAAAATACAGCCGATGCCAGCGTATGACTCCCAGGTTTTCGACCCACCTGCGCCACTAGCAAGAGTAAGTCTGAGAGCTCTTCACAATGGTGCCATTGTAACTGATGTGCCGATGCTCATTGATTCCGGAGCTGATGTCACTCTGATTCCTGGAACCTTTATCAATGAATCAAGGTTAGAGCTTGATCAAAACGAAAGCTATGAGTTGGCATCATTTGATGGACATAAAAGCGCGGCAAAGTCGGTGCAACTAGATTTAGTGTTTCAAACACGCACTTTCCGAGGTCGTTTCCTTCTGATCAACTCGGAAAGCGGCATCTTGGGAAGAAATGTTCTAAATCACTTTGCACTTGTGCTTGACGGTCCTGGCTTAAGTTGGGAGGAGCAACCAACAAGTTCTCCTCAATAGTGCGTTCGCTTGCTCGCTCGCTCTCGTGCCCGTTAAAATTCTTGTGTGCAAGTTTTCCGACTGAACCATTAAATGAAAGAATGCCCAGCCTGTAGGCGCTGTTTCCCCGATGATATAAACCACTGTCCGCAGGACGGCGATGCCACCACGCCTTCGCTGCTCGGGGAACCAATCCTCGATGCGCGCTATCAACTTGAAAAACGACTGGGCCAGGGAGGCATGGGAGTTGTCTTCCAGGCGCGGCACATCTTTCTTAAAACATCTCACGCCATCAAGGTGATCCTGCCCGATTTAGTCGGCAACGATCCAATGCTCGTTACTCGCTTCCGCCAGGAAGCGCTGGCCGCTGCTGCCATTCGTCATCAAAACATTATCGCCGTGACAGATTTTGGTGTAGTGCGCGGCACCATGCCGTTCCTGGTGATGGAATACGTCAACGGCCAATCGTTACAGGACATTCTGGCCGAAGAAAAAGTGATGTCGCCGGCGCGGGCGCTGGAATTTGCGTCGGCTATTGGCGCCGGGGTAGCTGCTGCTCATCGCCAGAACATTGTGCATCGCGATCTTAAACCTTTGAACATTATGACCCAGCTGGGTCAGCCAGTTTCGCAAGGTTTGAAGATACTCGACTTTGGCTTAGCCAAAATAAAGTCCGGTGAATTGCTCGGCTCGTTTATTCAAGCCAAGACAAGCGGGCTGATGGGTTCTCCTTTTTATATGGCGCCGGAACAATGGTCGGATGATGAGCCGGACGCGCGCGCCGATATCTACAGCCTGGGAATCATTCTTTATCAAATGCTCGCGGGTGATGTTCCGTACAAAGGCTCATCGATCCCTTCAATAATGAAGAAACACCTCACGTTGCCGCTGCCGACTTTCAAATCGATGGGCGTTGATGTCTCGCCGCGACTTGAAGCTGTCGTGCAGCATGCTCTCGAGAAGGAAGTCGCGGATCGCACGCCTTCGGTTGAAGTGTTCCTTAGCGAGTTGCGTGCGGCCGTCGGCGATTTCGGCTCGACGATGCACATCAAACGGCAGACAGGCCCACTCAATGCGAACGAAACAATGCACTCCCCGGCCCTCAGCACCGGTGACCAATCGTTACCGCCCACTTCGCAGGTAGCTTTTGACTCAATGGCTGGGACCGTCAGCTCGGCTGCGTTAGGGGCGGAAGAACAAGCACAAATTGCTGCGGCGCGTGCTGAATACGAACGGGAACAAAATGAACGCGATCGCATCGCGCGTGAAGAATTGGACCGCGAAGCCGAAGCACGCCGGCAGGCGAAAGAGGAAAAGGAACGAAAGCGCAAAGAAGAAGAGGAACGAAAGCGCAAGGAAGAAGAGCAGCGGGCCGAACGGGAACACCAGCAACGCGAACAGATGGAGCGCGTCGAGCGTCAGGCGAAAGAACTTGAAGAGCGTCTGTCTCGTTTGGCGACCAGCATGGTGCCGGGCGCTACTATTGCCGAATCCGCCGCTCCAGCCGTGGGAGTGAACACTGGTGCTGCGAGCAGCAACAGTTTTTCTGGTGTCTCAAGCTCTCTTCCGGGAGCTGCGTCGCTGCCCGGCGCGATTGCACCGCAGTCCAAAGGCAACTCCATGTTGCTAATTGGCGGGATCGCACTCGTTGTCCTGCTAATTGTGGGCGGTGGTGCAGCTTACTTTGTAACTCGTCCAAAACCCGCTGCCCAAGGTATTGGTCCAACTACACCGCCAACTAATCCGACCAACAACCCGGCAGGAGCGACGAAGGCGGATCTGGTGGAAATTCCTGGCGGCACGTTTCAGATGGGCCGCAATGACGGACCACCGCAGGAGCGGCCCGAGCACTCGGTAACTGTTTCGAAGTTCTATATGGACCGCACAGAAGTTACAAACGCCGAGTATGCCGAGTTTGTCCGCGATGTGGGCTATGAAGTTCCCAGCCACTGGGTTAAAGGACAACCACTACCCGGACAGGAGCAGTGGCCGGTAGTAAATGTTTCGCCAAAGGATGCCGAAGCTTTCGCCGCGTGGCGTTCAAAGCGTGACAGCGTCACCTATCGCCTGCCGACTGAGGAAGAATGGGAATTCGCGGCGCGCAGCGGTGGTGAATACAAAAACTATCCGTGGGGTGATACGTGGCAGGACAATCGCGCGGTTGTAAAAGAAGCGACTCCGCAGCCAGTGGGGACCTATCCCGAGGGCAAAGATCGTTGGGGTGTGGTTGATCTCATTGGGAACGCCTGGGAGTGGACTTCTTCAAAGGCCTCGATTTACAACGGCGCCGCGGAGATTCCGTCCGCCTCAAAAGAATGGGTCGTGGCCCGCGGCGGTTCCTATGCCAGCGATCCTAAAGATCGACAAATACCGGTTTCCGCCACCTACCGGGACTGGTTCCCTCCTACTACGAGACATCAGAATTTCGGCTTCCGTCTCGTCCGTTCTGCATAAGAGTGCAGCCCTGTTTGCTCTGTTCCAACCCGGACTAACTTCTTAGTTAGATTATCTTCGCGAAATTAGGCTACAATTCCGCCACGTTTCAACGGCTTCTGCCAGGCTATCTACCAACTTATCGCTGTGGTTGAATCTATAGTTACCCGACAGACCAGGAGTAGTTAGAATGAGAGCTTCCTCGATTATTCGCCTATCATTGTCAGTGATCGCGCTTTCGTTTTGTTTATCGGCGGCTGGACTTGATGCCCGCGGACAGGATGTAGGCGTCGATGTTGGTGGCGGCGCGGGAATTTTCAGACCGAAGAATCCTGAAACCAGGAAGCGCACTGGTCGAACCACTCCGAACACTCGTCGTACCACTAGCCCGCGCGCGACGGGGCCCACCAACGCAGAAATCGAAGATCGCGTCGACGACTTGCTGGAGAAGGGCAATCAGTTTCGCGATGCGCGGCGTTTTGCCGAAGCTGAAGATTCGTATCAAAGCATTCTGAAACTTAAACCCCGCGATGGCCGTGCAGCCTATGGTCTCGGCAACATTTATTCTGATCAGCAGCGTTGGGACGAGGCGGAAGCTGCTTATCGCAACGGCGTCTCGTGGAGCCCGTCAGACGTCGATGCGTTGGTTGCGTTGAGCGTAGTGCTGGTGCAGCCGCGTGCCGGCGCAGGGAACGCGAAGCGGTTTGCCGATGCCGAAAGTTTCACCCGCCGCGCAATTCAATTGCACCCAAATAATGCCGTCGCTTGGGACCGCCTGGGTGTTGCCTTGCAGTCACGCGGGGTATTCAACGATGAAACCGAACATGCCTATCGCCGCGCGGTCGAACTCGATCCACAGTTTGCAGTCGGCTATGCGCATCTTGCGCGCGCTCTCAAACACTCGGGACGAAAAGAAGAAGCGGCGCCGCTTTACGATCGAGCAATTGAACTTGCTAAAGACCCCGCCACGCTGAATTTGATCGCCGAATCATTGCAGGCGGAACAGCAATGGGAGAATTCTGAGCCAGTACTAAAACGAGTGCTCGAGCTTGACGCTCGCAATCCGACCGCAGTGCTGTTATTGGGTCGCATGCTTGTCGTTTTCAAACGGTATCAGGAAGCGGAGCCTTACCTGAAGACAGCGACGGAAATGAGTCCGCGCGCGTTTCAGCCGTTTAACTTGCTGGGCCGCACCTATCTGGCACTGGATCGTTTTGAAGACGCGGAGGTGACCTACGAACGTGCCGCGCAGTTTGCGTCCACCGGCGATCGCAAGCAGTTGGCAGGTGTGTTTGGCTTTGCTGGAGTCGGCGACGGGTATTTAAAAGCGAAGAAAAAACCCAGCGCCGCCCGTGCTTATCGCCGCGCCCTGGAGCTGGATCCGGGAAACAAGGAACTGGAACAAAAGCTCTCTAAAGCAAGTTAATGGTAACCTGCGGGTTTGTTTCACATCCCAAATCGTCACGATTTGAATTACAAACACAAAGAGTGGAGCCCGTCTCATGAAGCGTTGCCCAAAGTGTAGTCGCACTTTCCCGAATGACAATCAAAAGTTTTGCACCATCGACGGTGGATTATTGGTGGCGGACCAGCCTTTTGATCCCAACGCAACGTTCCGCGCCTCGGCGCCGCTAACACCGCCAAGTTCGTCGCCGCCCCCGGCACCCCCTGTCGCTCCGCGGCCACCAACGCAACCGTCCGGCAGCGGGCAACCCGATTTCGGCGCAACGATCGCAACGTCATCCTCCGCGCCGACTGCCGTACTGCCGAAACAGACTGGGCCAACCGGTGCGCGCACCATAGTCGATCAATCTGCTCCGCCCGCTCCGAGCGCTCCATTGCCGCAACAACCGCGCGCTCCACTTCCGCAAAACACACCGAGCATTCCTATTCCGCCGCCACAAGCTAAGAAGAAATCAAAAATGCCGCTTATCATCGGCATCTTGTTGCTGCTTTTGGTGCTGGGTGTTGGTGCCGTGGCGGCCTTATTCTTTCTGGTTATCAAGCCACGTTTGAATGAAGTGCGTTCAGCAGAGCCAGTAACGACACGCCCGACGAACAAGGAAAATACCAATACGAACAGCAATACCAGCGTCGCGAAAGAAGAGCCGAAGACTGAACCCGAGTTTGTTGCGCCGCCAAATACAGTTAAGTTCACAAATTCGCAGGCGAATCTCGACGGCAAGCTGGCGGAACATTACCTCGACTTTTCGTTTTACTATCCGCAAGACTGGCAGACCGATCCCAAGGCGGGAACGCCAGGCGCGAACAACTTTGCCAAGGTCGAAAGAAGGTTGCCACCAGATTTCACACAGGAAAACTTTGCCGTCGGTTGGTACACGAGTAAAGGGACCTTTGCGGCCGACGAATCCACCTTCCCGCAGCTGGTGCAAGGTCTCAGCAACACTTTGGCTAATGGTTTTCCTGAGTATCAGAAAGTTTCGGAAGGCCCAACCAAAGTAAATTCGCTGGACGGTTACGAGTTTCGCTTCACCAGCGTTTCCAAAGGAACAGAGAAAGGCGACATTAAAGTTTGGGGTCGCGTAATATTTTTGCCAACCGGAGTTGCGGGTGAACAAACAGGCGCGACACTGATAATGCTGGCAACATCGCTTGCTCCCGAACTGTCTGGCATTGATGACGTTGGCGCAAAGGGCCAGGCCCCGGTTATTCTGGAATCATTCCGCTTTGGAAAGAAACCATAGTCAAGTAATGCAAGCTGTTAGCTCGCGCGCCCGGTGCAAGCTTTGGTGAAACCGAGGCTTCGGTGCGAAATTAATCCATTCTCGGTTATAGTCGTTGCGTAATCTGGAGCAATGAGTAAGCAAGAAATGAAAAAGTCTAAAATAACTGAGACACCAAAACCCTTGTGGACGACGGCGCGCGTCGCTTTCACAATCCTCGTACTGTCGTTATTTGCAGCTTTTGGAATTTCAAGTTGCAGCTCGGGCGATGAAAAACGAGAAGCGCCTGCTCCGGTAGTCAGGAATAACGGAAGCGCGCCGCAGCCGGTTGACCCAGCCGCGCCCGCGCCTATTGTTACGCTTCCCGCAAACATAACTGATGCTGAACTGCGGGCCGTCAGTGGCGCGCCTATTAAACTCTCAAGCTATAACGGGAAGGTGCTGCTGGTGAACCTGTGGGCTACGTGGTGTGGTCCATGCCGGTTGGAAACCCCCGAGCTGGTTAAGTTGCACAAAGAATTTCGCTCGCAAGGCGTGGAGGTAGTGGGATTATCGACTGAGAATCCGGACGCGTCTGCCGACAGCGTGCGTGAGTTTGTTCATAACTTCGACGTCGATTACCGCATCGGCTGGGCCACCCCGGAAGTAGCGATCACGTTGATGCAAGGGCGCGACGCGATCCCACAGAGTTTTGTAATCTCGCGCAGCGGTCGCATCGTCAAGCGGTTCGTTGGCTTCAATCCGCTGGAGACTCCCAAGCAAATAAGGGCAGCCATTCAGGAAGCTCTTGACGACAAAAGTGCGGCCGACTGATAAAGCCAGGCAAGCGGGCCGCACCCTTGCGGTACACGGAACGCGCTATTGATCCTTAGCTTCCTCGAGTTCCTGTTCACCTTCTTTTTGTAGCCGCTCACCCTCGCGCGCTAGCTCCTTATCCTGCAAACCGTCGGCTACCTGCTTTTTCGCTTCGCCTTCAAGAATTTTCATTTCGGCCTCGACCCGGTCCTGGATCTGGTCCATGGGTGCTATTTCGCCGGTTTCTTCCTGCGTTTGAATTCGTTCTTTGTCGATTTGCATGCCCACCTCGCTCTTCCTGAATTGTGTGAATGCAGTCTAGCGAAACAAACGAACCGATGCCAGTGGGCTAAACGGCATTTGCGCTGCTTCGGCATTGCCGCCTGAGTTGGCTTCGCGGCGGTGACCCCACCGTAAATGTGCCTTTTACATTTTTGGGTTATGCCCTTGGTGCGGGCTTTGGCTCAATAAATCCGAATGGCTAAGCCCGGACCAGGGGCATAGCCCCGGAATAATCTGGGTGCTCTCGGCGGGGCATAGCCACCGCCGCACATCAGACGGCAAAGCCGAAACTGACGTGGCCCATGTCATTTGAGGCAAAATCTGCTGAGGTTACTAACAAGATTGTCTTAGCGTCGGTTGACGCTCGACAGCCGCGTACTCCCCAGCTACACTGACACTTCGTATGCCGTTCTCGCTTTTAAAAATGGTTCGTGTGGTTCTGGCGGTGGCCCTCGCTTTTTGGGTCGCCGGTGCGGGCTGTCTGCTGGGCTGCGAAGGAATGATGACGGTGGCAGCGAGCAGCAGCGCGGGACATGAGTCGTCAAGCAATCTGAACCTGGTTGTTTCAGGCGAAGCCTGTGCGTCAGCGAAATCGCACGACTGTTGCGCCAAACGAAATCACCGGGTCCAGCCAAAAGCGCAATCAGACGAAAGACAAGCAGCGACCCTGGTCGAAACTGACCCGGCATCCTCCGCCATGTCCGATTGTCCGCTGGCGATGAGCCGCACGGTAGTCGTTGCAAAGAGTGGCGCGCGGGAAACAAGTTCCGCGACGACGGTCCCTAACGCAAACTTACCTACCCAGAATCTTCTTGAACAACTGGCCCCGCTTGTTGCTCAGGTGCGCTTGCCGAATCGCGGGCACACTTACCTTCGCTGCTGTTCCTTTCTAATCTAAAAATCTGCCTGTTGTAGGACAGACGTTTCTGTCTGTCCGTCGAACGTCGACAGATCTGAGATCTGTCGTGGCTTCACCTGTCAGTGTGTCTGCTGATACCAGACAATGATCTTTTTTCCTAAGGAGACCCCCAAGTGAAAAACTTAAACCGGTATTCAATGGGTCTGGCGCTCGGACTCGGTCTGTTTCTTGCAAACCTTGCCTTGGCGCAAACCATTACGCAAAGCGATCAAAAGAAAGCCGCAGACTCGTGTTGCGCCATGGCGTGCTGCAGTCACGATTCGACTGTGATGAAAGATTCGAAAGAGCATTCCGCGAAGCAGGAGAGCTGCTGTAGCGGCGATTCATGCAGCATGAAGATGAAGGAAAACGCAAGGAATCAAGCGGCCGGAGCAGGTTGCTGTGGCGGTTGTGGCGATTCGTGTGACATGAAAATGAAAGACGGCGCGAAGAACCATGCGGACCACTCGACCATGGCAGGTTGCTGTGGCTGCTGTGGCGATTCGCGTGAGATGAACATGAAAGAAATGAAGCATAAGGAAAAGACGAACTAAAAGAAAGCTGTGGGCGTTTCGGATCTTAGATCGAAACGCCCACAAAGCATTCGTGGGAAGAAGATTATGAATAAGACGTTTTTAAGATATAAGCATCTGCTGTTAACAATGGCGCTGGCTCTTACTTTTCCACTGAGTGAGATCGCAATTGCCCAACATGAGGGCCATGACATGTCCAACATGCCGGGCATGAGCAAACCCAAACCAAAGTCCAAAGCGAAGGCAAGAAGAAAGGTGTCCGCGAGAAAGCGGAAACCCGCAGCGCGCAGGATGCAGCCGGCAAAGAAGCATGACATGAGCAACATGCCGGGCATGCAGATGCCGGCGAGTTCACCCTCACCCAATCCGCAAGCGTCGCGGCATCAGATGGACATGAACATGCCGGGCATGCAGATGCCGGCGAGTTCAGCATCACCCAATCCGCAAGCGTCGCCTCACCAAATGGACATGAACATGCCGGGCATGCAAATGCCGGCCAGTTCACCTTCTCCAAATCCACAAGCGTCGTCGCATCAGATGGACATGAACATGCCGATGTCGACGGCGAGTCCATCATCGGGAGCAACTCATACGCACGCAGAGCAACCCGGCGCGATGGGCAACATGGACATGGGTGTTCCGAAGAAGGGCCAGCCTGGAAGCGACTCAATGAAGGACATGGAAGGAATGCCGGGCATGGGGTCGATGAACATGGGGCCCTTGATGGTTATGAACGGCAATGATATGGCGATACGCGTTGGTTCGAGCGATACAAATCTTATGTCGATGGGCGCGCTGGGTTCAGGAACTACTTGGCAGCCGGCTTCCGGGCCAATGCATATGATCCATAAGCAGGCGAGTGACTGGCTGTTGATGTTTCACTACAACGCGGTCGTCGGCGTCAATTCGCAGGGTGGAGCAAGAGGTGTGACCAAGTTGGAGTCCTCAAACTGGTTCATGCCGATGGCGTATCACAAGTTCGGCAAGGGAACTTTGCAACTACGCGGGATGTTCAGCTTTGAGCCTTTTACGTTTCCGCCCGGCGGCTCTCCGCTGCTATTTCAAACCGGCGAGACCTACAAAGGTCAGCCGCTAATTGATAAGCAGCATCCGCACGATTTGTTTATGGAATTGTCTGCGCAGTACACGCATCCGTTGGGTGAGCGTGGAACCTGGTTCACCTATTTTGGTTATCCCGGCGAACCCGCGTTGGGACCGGTTGCGTTCATGCATCGCATGTCCGCGTCCGAGAATCCCTCAGCGACGCTGGCGCATCACCTCCAGGATTCAACGCACATCTCTTTTGGCGTGTTGACCACTGGCTTTACCTATCGCTGGATCAAACTGGAGGGTTCGGTCTTTAACGGACGTGAGCCGGATGAAAATCGTTATAACTTCGATGCGCACAAATGGAACTCGCGCGCGGCGCGCATCTCGATCATGCCCAATCAGAACTGGGTCATACAAACGTCCTACGGTTTCCTGCGGAGTCCTGAGGCTTCGGAACCCGACACAGACATCCGACGCGCAACGGCTTCGGTGCAATACAACAGACCGCTCAAGCGCGGCAACTGGGCATCGGCTTTTATTTGGGGCCGCAATCACACCAGCAGTCCAGACGAGACGCATAACCTGAACGGCTATACGTTTGAGTCCACCGTTAATTTTCTTGATAAGAACTATCTCTACACCCGTCTGGAATTGGTGGACAAGAACGAGCTGCTGCGCGCTGTGGATCGGGCGCGTTTAGGAATTACCGACGATCATCCCTCGTTCCGCATCGGCGCCTACACCTTCGGCAGTGCGCGCGATTTGTTTACCAGCGAAAAGATATCGCTGGCCGTTGGCAGCGATCTTACTTTCTATTCAAAACCGGCGGTGCTCGATCAGCTTTATGGCAACAATCCCGTTTCGTGGAAGCTGTTCTTCCGCATTCGCCCAGGCAAGATGGATATGGGCAGCATGCATGGTAAGCACTAACTCTTAAGTCGAAGAAGGAGAATTGAATATGGTCCAAAGTAAGTTACACAGGGTGTTGGCGGTTCTTGTTTTTGTTTCGAGCGCATTGTTCGCAACCGAAGTATTAGGCCAAACAAATGACGAAGCTGCCTTGCGCGATGTGTTACTGCGCAGCGCCTCGAGCTTCGCGAAAAATGATCTGGCCGAGGCCAGGAAGGTTTGGGCGACCGATGAATCGCTAACAATCTTTGAAAGCGGTCACGCAAACTACGGCTGGGCCGATTATCGGGATAATCATCTGGTTCCGGAAATGGGTGAGATGAAGAACACGAAGTATGGCTTTAGCGACATCCGTATTCACCTTGCGGGCAAGACCGCCTGGGCCACCTTCAAATACAGCATTGAGGCGGACGTAAAAGAAAACGGAAAGCCGCGGCACGTCGACGGCGCCGGTTTGGGCACTGCGATTCTTGAAAAACGCACTGATGGCTGGCGCATTGTGCACTGGCACTCGAGCGCGCCTCGTCGCGCACCGGCCGCGGCCCCGGTGAAAAAGCCCTGATGCATGGAACAAAAATCCCCAAAACTGAAAACAAAAGCGTGCGCCATGGGTCATAGCCATGATCACGACGCATCACCGACTGGGCGGCGGTTGCTCTTATCAGTCGGCATTACTCTCGCATTTGTGATTGGCGAGGCTGCAGCCGGCTACTTCTCAAACTCTCTATCGTTGCTATCGGACGCGGGGCACAACTTTCGCTGACGCTCTGGCCCTCGTTTTGTCCTGGTACGCCATTTGGATTGCGCAAAAGCCCTCAACGGCACAGCGGACCTTTGGCTATCACCGCGTTGGCATCATCGCCGCTTTAGTTAATGCTGTCTCTCTCGTGGTGATTGCGCTGCTCATTTTCTGGGAAGCATTCTCTCGGCTCCGTCACCCTGAGCCCGTGCAAAGCACGCCGATGATCGTGGTTGCGCTGATAGCGATCCTGATGAACACGGTGATCAGTTTTTGGTTACGGAGCGCGGCCAAGAAGGACTTGAATGTACGCAGCGCTTACATGCACATGCTCGGAGACGCCATCTCAGCGGCGGGCGTGGTTGCAGCCGGGGTCGTCGTTGCTTTTACCGGAGCATCAATTGCCGACCCAATCGTTTCTATCTTGATTGGCATCCTAATCCTGTGGAGCTCGTGGGGAATTCTTAAAGAATCGGTTAACGTCCTCCTGGAAGCGATTCCGGAAGGGATGGACATGGAGCAGGTAGAGCGGACAATAGGCGACGTGCGTGGCGTGCGAGCAGTTCACGATCTACACGTCTGGACGGTGGGGTCGGGAATGGTTTGTGGTAGTTGTCATATTATGGTTGATGAACAGAGCGTGCGCAGTGGCGAAAACGTCCTGCGGGCTGTGACCGAAAAACTTGAGCATCGCTTCGGTATCGCCCATACCACGATCCAGGTCGAGGTTGAGGGCTGCGAGCCAAATGATATGTACTGCATAAAGAGAGCGGCGGAGCGTGCAGGTGAGCACGATCAGCATTAGTTCCCGTCGGCAGCTCTCGATGAACTAACCGACAGGTAGAGAGATCATGTCTGAGCGTAAAGATCCACACGAAGGGCACTCGCACCCCAGCGGGCACGCGCATGGAGAACACCGCGCCCATGAAGGTGAACACTCACCTGAGAAGACTGCTAATACGCACAGCGACCATGAACACGATCACGGAGGCGGGTCTCACGGACACGTACACGGCACGATTGACCCGTCTATTACAGCGAGTGATAGAGGTTTGTGGGCGGTTAAGTGGTCTTTCGTCGGGCTGTTTTTTACCACACTCATCCAGATTGTAATTTTCTATTTTTCGGGGAGTATCGCACTCCTCGCTGACGCCATACACAATTTAGGGGATGCTGCGACCGCCATCCCGCTTGGGATCGCTTTCATTTTGGCGAAGCGAAAACCGAGCAAACGATTTACCTACGGCTACGGGCGCGTTGAAGATTTGGCAGGCTTAGCTGTTGTGCTCACTATCCTGGCGAGCGCGGCCTTTGCCGGTTATGAATCCATCAACCGATTCTTTCACCATAAACCCGTTGGCTACTTGTGGGCTGTGGCGATCGGCTCAATCGTCGGCTTTATTGGGAACGAAAGCGTCGCCGTGTTTCGGATCAAGGTTGGCAAGGAAATGGGCAGTGCCGCCCTAATCGCTGACGGTTACCACGCGCGCACGGATGGGATTGTCAGTCTCGCTGTCCTCGTTAGTGCTGCCGGTGTTTACTTAGGCTATCCGCTGGCGGATCCGATTATCGGCATTTTGATGACTATCCTTATTCTAAGGATCGTTTGGGAGTCTGCTGCCGCAGTTTTCACGCGCATCCTCGACGGCGTTGACCCGGAGGTGCCGGACAAGATTCGGGAGCAGGCGAAACAAACGAGAGGAGTGGAAGATGTTAGTGAGGTGCGGGTCCGCTGGCTGGGCCACAGGATGCACGCCGAACTTAACCTCGCGGTGAATCAGCGCTTATCAGTTGAAGACGGTCACAATATTGCCAACCAGGTGCGGCACGACCTTCTGCACAATCTCCAGTTTCTTTCAGGCGTCACCATTCATGTTGACCCGACTAATGCCTCGGGCGAAAAACACCACGAAATCGCCGAGCATACGCACGACGGCGAGCCTGCGCACTCACACTAATATTCATATCCAAAAAAAGGCAGAGGGCCGAGAGTTAATTAGAAACAATGAGTCAAATCAATCAGATTGTAGATGTGAACCGCGCTCAACTTGTCGGTCGAGGCCGCAAGCTTGAGTATTTCACGATTGCCTACAACAGCCTCGAAGGACTAATCGCTATCATCGCTGGCCTGATGGCCGGTAGCATTGCGCTGGTCGGTTTTGGGTTCGATAGCCTTATCGAAGTCACGTCTGGTGCGGCCCTGGTTTGGCGTCTCCATTCTGATGCAGACGAATCACAACGGGAACGGGTCGAAGCAATCACGCTTCGGATTGTGGGTGTCTGTTTCCTTGTGCTGGCTGCTTATGTCAGCTACGACTCAATCAAGTCACTGATATGGCGCGAAGAGCCGCACGAGAGCATTCCCGGTATTATTCTGGCTATCGCTTCGCTGATCGTCATGCCACTACTTGTTCGCGCCAAGAGGAAGGTGGCCCGGGGCATCAAGAGTCGCGCCCTCATGGCTGACTCAAAACAAACCGAGCTTTGTACTTATCTTTCGGCCATTCTGCTTGCCGGTCTCTTACTGAATGCGCTGCTTGGCTGGTGGTGGGCCGATCCGGTTGCCGCGCTTGTCATGGTTCCAATAATCATCAAGGAGGGTATCGAGGGCCTCCGGGGCGAGAGCTGCTGTGACGACGGCTGCGAGCCATCTGCGTCCTGACATTGATCTTTATCGTTCTCATCCTTCCGCGCCTATCAAGCCAAGCCATAGCGAACCGGAAATACCCGCAAAACTCAGCACTCCGCATACGGACTTGACTGTGTACCTAAGTACAGGGTGTAGAGTGTCCACAGATGAATAAGACCGGGCAGATTAGTACGAGTGAGTTAGCGAAACGCGGGGGCGTAAATCTCGAAACCATTCGTTATTACGAACGCACGGGACTGCTGGCAAAGCCGCCACGTTCCGCGGCTGGCTATAGACAGTTTTCACCGGAGAGTGTGCGTCGTGTTCGATTCATCAAGCGGGCACAGGAGCTGGGCTTCTCGCTAAAGGAGATCAAGGAACTCCTCGCTTTGCGGATTGCGCCAGGCAGCACGCGAGCGGATGTGCGCAAGCGGGCGGAGGCAAAGATTGCCGACATCGAAGGGAAGATCGAACACTTGCGCGCGATGAAGAAAACTCTCGTTCGGCTGAGCGAAACCTGTTGTGGCAGTGGGCCGGCTAGCGACTGCCCGATACTTGAAAGTTTAAGTTTAGATGAGAAGGAGAAATAGTTATGGCAAAGAAACAGAAACGTCAAATCGAAATCTTTAGCGCTGGTTGCTCGAACTGCAAGGAGACAATTGAGTTAGTTCAAAGTCTCGCTTGCGACTCGTGCGACATCAAAGTCCACGACATGAACGCGCGCGGTGTGGCTGCGAAAGCCAGGAAGTACGGCGTGCAAAGGGTGCCGGCAATCGTAATCGACGGGAAGCTCGCGGCCTGCTGCGCCAATCGCGGCGTCGACGCAGAGGTGCTTCGCTCAGCCGGTGTGGGCGCACAAATAGCCTAGGCGGTTCTCGCTTGCTTGGTAAGCCTTCTTAGTTTATCACGCAGTAAAGCAGGTTTGTGCGGTGAAATATTCAAATCTTGGATTTCTGTTGAATCCGGACTCTGCGAGTTTTGATTCCCTCAAGGGCAAGTAAGGGCTATCTAAGGAAGGACCTGAAGTATGCGAGTACTGGTACTAATTTGTTTCCTGTTTGCCCCCGCGATTGCTCAGCAGCCTGTTCCTCTTAGGGAGTTTTCGCTACCCAAGCTTGATGGGCAAACGCTGCGTTCAGATGATCTCAAGGACCAAATCGTGGTGCTGGATTTCTGGGCCACCTGGTGCGAAAACTGCATCAGTGAAATTCCCGAATTCAACAAGCTGGAAACGGATTATTCGGCGCGCGGAGTTAGCGTGATCGGCTTGGCGGTACAGTCCGGGTGGGCCTCCGACATTCAGAAGTTTGTTAAGCAGTACAATATGCGTTACACCATACTGGTTGGGAATGACGATACGGTTTCTGATTTCGGGGTCATTAGTTTCCCCAATACTTACGTAGTTGGTCCCGGTTGGAAACTGTACAAGAAATATTCGGGCGTGTCTGAGACGAAAGCGACAGACATTCGACGAGACATCGAGACTCTCTTGAACGCGAAGCACTCAACGAAGAGGAGCGAAGGTCACCAATGAAGACTAAACCTTGGCTGCTGCCGTTGATGACGCTATTGCTGCTCGTAACCAACGCGAGCGCTGCAAAAGATCAGGCTCAGCTCAATTCTCAAGAGCAAAAGGTCATCGATTACCTTGTGGAGGATTGGGGTGAAGACTATGGCGTCACCAGTGTCGATATCGCGATGAACGCGCTCAAAGTTGCGCCGTCAGACGAGACCCGTTTCCGCATCGGCAACTACATCAAAGCGCATCCGGAGCTGCATGAAGTCATTCGGCGCTGGGGTTGGGTAACGCTTGTGCTTACTCCCGATGAGAAATTGATCGCCCGCGCACTCATCAATGCCCAACGCGATAGTAGACCGGCACCATCGGTGTCTGAGTTAGCGAAGGCACTGTTCATTAAGGAATCTGGCATTAAGCGCGGGTTGGCAATGCTTGGTCGATACGAGATTTTGAAGAAAGACAGCAAGGCTGGCGGCGCAGGATATGCCGTGATGCCGCGCTATATAAAATGGGAGCCGCGCCTGGACTTTGTTTTTCATAAAGTGAGCCTGGACAACGGGCGGCAGTTCAACACGAATTGAGCGCTCGACTCGATGCTGCTGGTCAGCAGCAAATTCGCGAATGAGCGAGTCACGATCGAGGATTCCTCGCCCGAGAGCATGGCGCGTATTCGCCTCACCTTTGATAAGGGCAAAGTCATATCTGAGGAACCAGCATCGACTGTTTTCTTTCTCGGCGGTGGTTGAGGGGTCATCAACTTCTTCAGGTCTGAAGAAGCACTAAATCAGTGGCTGATTCGATACCCCGAACTTAAGGACAAACCGCACGGAACAGTCGCAGACGCCTTAGAGAAAATTAAGAAGCGGAAGGAATAGGCCTCGACCAGGGCCGTAAGATGACTAGACCTTACAATTGCTTGGGACTTTTGACGCGTTCGCCGTTTCGATTGAAGATTCCTTGACAAAGGTGGGAGCGCTTCCATAGATTGATTGAGGCATGATAACCCGCTTCGCATCACTGGCGCTGATCCTTGTAATTGGGGGTAGTGTCTTCGCCGGCATTCCTCTGCATTCCAACGAACAGGAATGCACTATGCCCGAGATGGCAGGTATGGATTGCTGCAAGAAGGCAGCACAGGCCGAAACCCTTACTCCAGAAACTTCTTCCGCGCGTTTGTGCTGCGCTCTGAATTGTTCGCAGAGTGGAACAACTGGCTCAAACGGATCCCAGCTTCCGCGCCCATCAAGCCAAGCCATAGCGATTCATCCGTCAGCCGCGCAACCGCTTGTTGTGACGGTGCACTTATCTGTTCGTTCAAGCTGGGCAGACAGTCCTCCTCCTTATTCCAATCCCGCCTACATTCGACACCTCGCTCTTCTGATCTAGAGACTCCAAGGCCACAGTGTGTCTTCTCGTCGCTGTTCGCGCAGTTAGCAACAGCGAAGTTGCGTGTCTTTGTTTGATGCGCGTTGCTCTCTATTCCAAGAAGGTCGAATCTCATGTCCAAATTTATTCTCGCGTCGAGTCTTTTCGCAGTTCTGTTGATCGTCGCAGCTTGTGGTTCCAAGACGTCCTCGGTCGATACCGGCAAGGTAATCAAGAGTGCGCCGATCGGAAATCTAACCGTTAGCTTGTCCAGTCCTTCGGGCCAGCTCAAACATGGCGGTGATGACTTCTTTGTCGCCTTCAAAGATTCGTCGGGCAAGCCGGTGGATGTCGGCGCCGCTGCGCTCACATTTCACATGCCGCAGATGGCCTCGATGCCGGCAATGAACGATTCTGCCACGCTCACGACCACGGATACACCGGGAGTCTATCGCGCTAAGGCCAACATTGAGACGGCGGGCGAGTGGCAGACACAAGTGTCATATGAAGGGCCGGCAGGAAAAGGGCAGACCTCTTTCTCAGTGACAGCACAGTGAGTTTCTGAGTCGATCGACCGTCGAACGGCGGTCCAAGGAGAATACTGCCATGATCAACCGGCTCATTGAGCTGAGTCTGCGTAACCGCGGGCTCGTCGTTGTGCTCTATCTTGCTCTTGCGTTATGGGGCTATTGGGCACTAACGCGTACGCCGATCGACGCGATACCCGATCTCTCAGAGAATCAGGTCATAGTTTTCACCGACTGGACCGGTCGCTCGCCACAAGAGGTCGAGGATCAAGTCACCTATCCCCTCGTCACGAACCTGCAAGGTTTGGCGGGTGTGCGTGTCGTGCGTGCGAGTTCGGCGTTCGGGTTCTCGATGATCAATGTGATCTTCGAGGACAACATCGATCTCTATTTCGCAAGGACGCGGGTCCTCGAGCGATTGAACCTGGTCACGAAGCAACTCCCTGAAGGTGTTGTACCCACGCTCGGCCCCGACGCGACCGGTGTGGGCCAGGTTTTCTGGTACACGCTTGAATCCGATCAGATGAATCCGCGCGATCTGCGCACGTTGCAGGACTGGTTTGTACGTTACCAGCTGAACTCAGTGCCGGGCGTGGCGGAGGTGGCTTCAGTCGGCGGTTACGTGCAGCAGTATCAGATCGATGTCGATCCGAACAAGCTGCGAGCTTACAACATCCCTCTCTCGACGATTGTTCAGTCAGTTCAGCGTTCGAACAACAACGTCGGCGGCAATGTCGTTGAACAGGCAGGTCAGTGGGCCGTCGTTCGCGGGATTGGACTAATCCAGTCGACTGATGATGTTGCAAATATTGTTATCGGCTCAGCAAATGGCACGGCGATCTACGTGCGCAACGTCGCGGATGTGAAGCTGGGCAATGCGTTTCGTACCGGTGTGCTCGATAAGAACGGCAAAGAAGCTGTGGGCGGTGTTGTTATTGCTCGTTACGGCGTCAACACGCTCGATGTAATCCAGAGCGTGAAGCAAAGGATTGAAGCCATCAAGTCCGGCTTGCCGAAAGGAGTCCAGATCGTTCCTTTCTATGATCGTACGCAACTCATCGAACGAGCCACGCACACCCTAAAACGAGCGCTGATCGAAGAATTAATTCTGGTGACGCTGGCGCACATCCTGTTTCTCGCGCACTTCCGCTCCATTCTGATTGTAACTCTGCCGTTGCCGCTTGCGGTGCTTACGTCATTCCTCTTCATGTACTACATGGGCATCAGTTCGAATCTGATGTCACTCGCAGGAATTGCGATCGCTATTGGTGTGCTGGTAGACGCCGGCATTGTTGTTACTGAGAACGCCTTTCGCTTTCTGGAAAAGCGAAAGGTCGATCCCAAAGACCGGAAGAAAGTCTGGGAAACGGTCCGTGATTCGACCAAGCTGGTAGGGCGACCGGTCTTCTTCTCAATGGCAATCATCATCCTGGCCTTCGTTCCGGTCTTCTCGCTCACCGGTCAGGAAGGAAAACTGTTTCACCCGCTCGCCTTCACAAAGACGTTCGCCATGTTTGGCGCAACGATCATGGCTCTCACGCTGGTACCCGTCCTCTGCACCTATCTCCTGGCAGGAAAGTTTCACTCCGAGCAGTCAAATCCCGTAATGCGTTTTCTGCAAGTCATCTATCGGCCGGCGCTACTGCTGGCTTTGCGCCATCGTCTCATTACGGTCTCAATCGCTTTAGTGCTGTTCACTGGCGCGATCATTCTGGCGACTGGAATTGGCAAAGAGTTCATGCCTCCGCTTAACGAGGGCGACGTCATGTACATGCCGATAACCGACCCCGCAATCGCGGTCGATGAAGCTCTTAGAATGCTCAGTAAGGAAGATGAGATCTTGAAGAGTTTTCCTGAAGTCGAATCGAGCGTGGGCAAGTCCGGACGCGCAGACACCTCGACCGATCCAGCTCCCGTAAACATGACCGAAACAATCGTTCATTTGAAGCCCATCGAACAATGGCGAGCCGGAATGACGCGGGAGAAGCTCATCTCTGAAATGAATGAAAAACTGACGATGCCCGGTATCACAAACATCTGGACGCAGCCGATTCAGAACCGCATCGACATGCTTTCCACGGGAATCCGCTCGCAGGTAGGCCTGAAGATTTTCGGCAATGACTTAAAGGAACTCGAAGAACTGTCAAGACGAGTGGCTGAAGTAGTGAAGACAGTGCCCGGCGCGGTCGACGTCTATCCCGAGCAGATCAGCGGCGCGCCTTACATCGACATTCATATCAACAGACCGGCCGCAGCGCGGTATGGAATAGACGTTGGCACGATCAACGATGCCATCGAAACAGGGATTGGCGAAACGAACCTCACCGTCACTGTCGAAGGGCGGCGACGTTTTCCGGTGCGCGTGCGTTACGCGCAACAGTATCGCAGCAGTGCCGCTGCCCTGGGCGAAATTCCAATCGCTTCACCATCTGGCGCATCCATTCCGTTGGCGCAGCTAGCGGAAATTCGGAGCGTCGAAGGACCAACGATGATCTCCAGCGAGAACGGACTGCTGCGGGGAACTGTGTTACTCAATGTGCGCGGTCGCGACGTAGGCAGCTTCGTTGACGAGGCCAAGCCGAAGCTCGCGAGCCAGGTGCAACTGCCGCCCGGTTATTACATGGACTGGAGTGGTCAATATGAGAACCAGCAGCGCGCCCGGCAGCGCCTGTTGATTGTAATTCCCATAGTGTTGGTCATCATCTTTGGCCTGCTCTACCTGACCTATAACTCCGTTTTAGAAGCCGCGCATGTCTTGCTTGCTGTCCCGTTCGCCTTAACCGGCGGTGTCTACCTGCTTTGGGCGCTTGGCTACAACTTCTCAGTAGCCGTCTGGGTGGGATTCATCGCGCTGTTTGGCACTGCGGTGCAGACCGGGGTTGTGATGGTTATCTATCTCGAGGAGGCGGTGGAAAGAAAACGACAGGAAGTCGGCGTACTAACGCGCAAGACTTTGATGGAAGCAGTGACGGAAGGTGCATTACTTCGTTTGCGCCCCAAGGTCATGACAGTCTCGACCGTTGTCGCCGGTTTGCTTCCGATCATGTGGAGCACGAGCGCGGGTTCGGAAGTAATGAAGCCGCTTGCCACGCCTGTACTAGGTGGGATGGTCTCAAGTCTCTTACATGTGTTGATTGTGACGCCGGTGATCTTCTTCTGGCTGCGTGAACGGCAGCTAAAGAAACAAGGCGCAACGGACGCCAGCGGTGAAATGGCTGCGGAGTTCGATATTGAGACCAATGCAAGCCAATTGGACTCCTCCCCAGCAGGCAATAAGGAAGAGGGTATCAATCATGAATAAGCATTACAGCAGTCAGGGAATTATCGTAAGCGCCTTAGCGATAGTCCTGTCAAACGCTTCCGCAGGCATTGCGCAATCACTAGCAGCCCGGACTGAAACCAGAGCCGCCGTAATAGAGCCGGAAGCAAATCCGGCCATCAGTTCGCCTGTTGCAAGGTATTCCGATCCACAGACCGGCATTACTGCCGATCAAGTCATCGCATATGCGCTTGAACACAACGGAGAATTGCAGGCTGCGCGCAAAGAGATCGACGTGGCTGCCGCGCTCGTCAAACAAGCAGGACTGCGAGCGAATCCGAAAGTTGATGCCAGCGTGGCGAAAACCATCACAGGCATGGACAACACGGTGACGATTCAGGGAATGCTGCCGCTGGAACTTGGCGGCCGTCGCGGGGCGCGCATCAAGGTCGCCGAACGCGAGTTGGAAATGCGCCGTCAGGATGTTGCCAACCGGGAACGTCTTCTCGCGGCCGAAGTCCGAGCAAAGTTTGGCGAGGCAATCGCCGCCATTCTCAAGCTTGGCCTCGATCAAGACCTGATTGATACCAGTCAACGTGGATACAGGCTGGTCGTGGCTAGAGTAAATGAAGGAGGAACAGCACCGCTTGAACAGAATATGGTGCTGGTTGAATTGAATCGTTTGCGTTCAATGCGCGAGATCGCCGAAGGGAAAACTCAGATAGTGATGCTGGAGCTACGCAATCTTATCGGCATGACGCCCGAAGAGGCACTGCGGTTGCGCGGAGATTTTGATGACGTAATTGCTCCACTAACCCCACTGGCCGAGGCGACTGAACGAGCGGTAGCCGAGCGACCTGACTTACGACTGGCAAAGACATTTGAGAGTCTCGCGGAAGCTCGCATAGACGAAGCTCGGGCCGAAGGGAGACTCGATGCCAGCGTGAGTGCCGGTTACCAGCGGATGAATTCCAGCTTCCCACTGAACGGCATAAATGACGCTGGTCAACTAAGACCGATCCAGAGCAGCTTTAACTATCTTACCTTCGGAGTTTCTTTGGATCTGCCCGTGCGAAACAAGAACCAGGGAGCAATTGAGGCGGCGATAGCGGAAGTGGAGGCGACAAAACGCCGCCGAGAGTTTACCGAACTAACCGTCAGGCGTGAGGTTGCATCGGCTTATGCCCAATACAACAGTTCAGCGCGAGCGGCGGAGATCTTTCGCGTGGGAGTTAAGGATCAAGCCAACGCTAACCTAAATGTAGTCAGACAAACGTACGAGCTGGGATCGAAAACTTTGATTGACTACCTCGGCGAGCAACGTCGTTATATTGAACTGCAAAACTCTTATATCGACACGCTGCTGAATACTTACAAGGCGCGTGTAGAGGTAGAACGCGCCGCTGGCTCTTCGTCTGTTACTAAACCCGAGGCACAAACCCATGACTGAACCAAACGAGAAAATACGCGACGAACGCATGGAGAGCACCGGACCTGATGTCGCGGCGACGAGCGAAAACCGTCGGGCCCGCACGAAGAGCGCGATCTTGATCGCGATTGTTGCAGTCGTTGCGATTGTCGGAGTGGCATTTGTGGTATGGCTGCTGAAGCCAAGCGGTAACGCCGGTCGTCCTGTGCCCGCGCCCCGCTCGATATCCATCGAGCCAACCAATCAAAGCAACACCGGCGCGCCCGGCGAGCAAACGTTGACGATAAACCCGGAAGAGGCGCAGCGAGCGGGGATCAAGATCGAAACGGTCGGCGAGCGAGTGTCTGCTGAGGTTGGTGGACAACAAACCACCGGTGTAGTGCAGTCAAACTCCTATCGCGAAACTCCCGTGATGTCTCTCGTCGGAGGAATTGTGCGTACCGTTGGGCCGGAACTCGGCCAGAATGTGCGCAAAGGCCAAACGATTGCCGTAGTGTCCAGTAACGATCTTGCTGATGCTCAAACGAAATATCTCGCCGCATTTGCCGAGTTAGAAGAGCACCACAAGCATCATGCGCGCACTGAGAAGTTGGTAGCGATCGGCGCGGCCAGCCGCGAGGAACTGGAGCTGGCAACCAGCAAGTTGAAAGCGGCGGAATCGGAAGTAGCTAACTTGCGCCAACGTCTTTTGCTTCTAGGTTTGAGTTCTCAACGTGTCAGTGCGCTTCGCTCTAGCTCACAGGTTAGTTCTGAAGTGAGCTTGCCGGCACCTGCTTCCGGAACTGTGACCAGTCGCACCGTCAACTCGGGTGAGGTCATCGAAGCCAACAAAGAACTACTGCGCGTTACCGACTTATCTAGCGTGTGGGTCGTCGCCCAAGTCTACGAGAAAGACCTCGGCAAGATTCACATTGGGAGCGGCGCGAGCGTTACAACTGAGGCTTACCCAGGCCGTGTCTTTCGTGGCCGAGTATCCTACGTTGATCCGGCAATCAATCCCCAAACACGAACCGCACAAGCACGCATTGAATTAGCCAACCCTGGGCAGCAACTTAAGATTGGCATGTACGTGAACGTGACCTTCGGCGCCCTCGGAGGCGGGGAGAATATAGCGCCAACAATTCCGGCCACGGCAGTGCAGAACTTTAATAATCAACAGGTGGTCTTTGTCGCGACTAATGAGCCAAGTGTCTTCATCATGCGGCCCGTACGCCTTTCATCGGAAACGAATGGCATCTATCAAGTGCTGGAAGGACTAAACGTGGGCGACCGCATCGTAACGAACGGCAGTTTTCTTTTGCGCGCTGAGTGGCTGAAAATGAATCCAACCAAGTGAAATTTCCTGCGCTCAGGCCAGCAGGATGACCCATCTCGTTAACAACTGCCTGGGCCACACTCAAAGACTGCTTATCACACGCCCCAGGCGTTCGTTAACTTCACTGGCGACCTGATCAAGCGTTGCGTTGTTGCCGACGACAGAGAGCATCGCTTTCGCATCGACTGCTGAGACCACAGATTTATTTGTATCGTCGGCTTCGTAAACGATCACGTTGCACGGCAAAAGCAAACCGATCTCCAAATCCTCCTGCAATGTCTTGTATGCAAGGGGCGGGTTGCAGGCGCCGAGAATCACGTAGCGGCGGAAATCTACGCCGAGTTTCTCTTTCAATTTCTCTTTTATGTCGATCTCACAGAGTACGCCAAAGCCTTCTGCCTTGAGTGCGGCACGCGTCTTTTCGACAGCTTCTTCGTAAGGAATATCAACTGTCTTACTGAATCCGTATTTTGAATGTTGTGGTTGTTGAGCACTCATCTTCTTTCTCCTTACGATTCATCTATTAGTTGGGCCATTCCTTCCAAAGATCAGCCAGCCAAGTACGGCTCCGAGACCGAGGGTGAATAGGGTAGGAATCCACATCCAACTGAACCCGCCGTTGATCCATCCTTGTCCCATCCTGTGTCCGGCGGTTCCTGCTTGTCCCATCATCCCGCCGCCTATCATTGACCCGGTCATGGCCCCGCCGCCGAAGATCAGAAAGAGCACGACCACGACAACAAACGCGATGACCAGAGGTGTCTTGCTGGATTCGTTCATGACATTAATCTCCTGTGTGTCCGAGACAGCGGTGTGGCGCCGTCTACATCTTCATTTCCATCTTTTTCTTCATCGGCATTTTGCTAGCGGCTTTGCTTCCGCCATGCATCTTCGACATCATGCCGAGGTGCTTGAGTAATGCGTTGGCATGTTCGCTGATCTGCGCAGAGTCTGGTTTATCAGCCTGCACATTGGTCTCGAGCGCGATGACCTGGTTCTTCATATCTGCCCCGTCTTTTTCCATCTTCTCCATCATCATTTTCATCTTCGATTGCATTTCTGCGCTCATCGACTGCATGTGTTTCTGGTGGAGAGCCTCCATCGCATTGAGACTATGCCTCAACTCAGCAACAGTCGCGCGGGCAACTTCAGCGTCGATCGTATTTGGCTTCATCGCCTGATCGCGGAGTGACGTGGCGAACGCGGACATGCTTTTCATGTAAGCCGTCATCAACCGGTGATCCGGCGATTTCATCATCATTGCCATCATCATAGGCATGTCCATCTTCATGCCTGATGTGGTGGCCGTTTTCTGTACGCCGTGCTTGTGTTGTGCCCAGGCCGCGGACGGAATCATCAGAACAAGCATGATCGCTAGACCTGACAGCAATGCGCGTGTGTTTACTTTCATATCGTTTAACTTCTCCTCTGATTGATTAAGAACAAGACAGGACAGTTACTGCCCATTAGCTGGAAAACTTGCAATTGTCTCTCACTTCGTTTTTGGGGGTCTGTCTGTCTTCTAACACACAGAGCAATCTTCATGCCTCGCGCAATTTTTGTATTGTCGTTGGGTTTCCTTAGGAACAGGCGGCGTGGATTGCGTGCGCTTGCGAAAAAATCCACCGTGAAATGCGTAATTTTCATGTGAGAACTCGGTCTAAAGCAGAAGAAATGAGAGTCTTTTCGTAAACCGCTTCCAACTCGTTCTGATTTGTAATGCAGATGTCCAGATCGCGGAGCAGTCCATCTCCTATACCGTAAATCCAACCGTGGACGGCTAACTCCTGTCCGCGGGCCCACGCATTCTGCATGACCGTTGTGCGACTGACGTTTAGTACCTGTTCAATCACATTCAATTCACAAAGCTTGTTGAGGCGCTTTGTGTCATCATCTATTTTTGCAAGCAGCGCCGCGTGGTTGTGCATCACGTCTTGCACGTGTCGCAGCCAGTTATCTATCAAACCGAGTTGCAAATTCTGCATTGCGGCCTGCACGCCGCCGCAGCCGTAGTGGCCGCATACAATAATGTGACTAACTCCCAGCACGTCCACCGCGAATTGCATCACCGACAGGCAATTGAAGTCGGTATGGACCACCAGATTCGCCACGTTGCGATGGACGAACATCTCACCGGGCTGCAAGCCCACCAGTTGAGTGGCAGGCACGCGACTGTCCGAACAACCGATCCACAGATAGCGCGGATTCTGTTGCTTGGCGAGCGCCTGGAAAAATTCCGAATCCTGAGCCTTGATCCCTTCGGACCAGACTCTATTTTTTTCAAGTAGGTCTTCCAGTTCCTTCATCGTATCAACTGAACCAAAGGCGCGCGATAAGATCATTCACACCGCAAAAGTGAAGGAGGCGAAGGATTGAAATTTCTTGACAAGCGGTCGACACGCCCAGGTTTTACCGCGCACGAATAGTTTTATTCCCGCTATTCGCTTCCGTCTGGAGCATATCCTGCCAGAACCGCGTCCGAAATTTTGTCAGGGGAGTTTTGCTGCCAGCACATCAACCTTTTCGATGACGGGCGGTTGGGCCAGGAGCTCTGAAGCGTTCGCCATCAAGGCGGCGGCCACTTTTCCTGAAAGGTGCGCTTGCCTTCCGGAGTCGTCAGGGAAAGCGTCAAAGATTCCAAAGGTTGACGGTCCCATGCGGATTGCGAACCAGGCGGTAGTTTCCGGCTCGTCTTCGACCAGCGCCAGTCCGCTGTTGAGAAAACTTTCAACTTCAGCTTCTTTTCCGGGCTTTGCTTCAAGCCGCACAAGCAATGCTACAGTGACCATCAGTAATCTCCTTCGTGATTTCGCTTCATAAACTGTTGCGTTTGTTCGTAGCTAGTTTACTAGTATTGATCAAAACCAGCTAGCGGGGCTTTCTAGATTTGCTTTTCGTCAGTCGAGAGTCTAGAAATATTTTGCGAAACCCTAACTGCAATCGAAAAGGGGCAGCGGGTCAGTATTAGTTGCGGTAGTGGAATGGTTAGCAACGCCATTCCCGGGCGCCCAGCCGTCGAAGAAAAATGCATCCACAAGAGTTGAGCAACATGAAGACTAAAGAAGCCATGCTCATCGATCCGGTCTGCGGCATGACAGTCTCACCGAAAACTGCGGCCGGGTCTTTCGAGTACGACGGCCAAACCTATTATTTCTGCAGCAAACATTGCCTCGCGAAGTTTCAGAGCGATCCTGGCTCGTTTCTCAATAAACCCGCCGGTCCGATGACGCCTCAGCCGGTAGTCATACAGCGCGCAAGAGTCCCAGCAAAATCTGCAGCTACCAGCATCAACACCTGTCCCATGCATCCCGAGGTGCGCGAATTAAGGCCCAGCTCATGTCCAAAATGCGGCATGGCTCTAGAGCCGGTGACCATCACGGCCCCAAAGCAAAAGATCGAATACACCTGTCCGATGCACCCGGAGATCGTGCGCGACGCGCCCGGCAGTTGTCCTATCTGCGGCATGGCGCTCGAGCCGCGCACGGTTTCACTCGAGGACGAAGAAAATCCTGAACTGAAGCAGATGCTGCGAAGGTTCTGGGTGTGCGTCGCGTTGTCAGTTCCGTTGCTGATTATCGGCATGAGCGAATTGATCCCAGGCGGGCCGTTCGACAAGTTACTGCCGATGGCTGTTCGGGGTTGGATCGAACTGGCGCTCGCGACTCCGGTTGTGCTTTGGGGCGCGTGGCCCTTCTTTGTGCGTGCCTGGCAATCGGTGGTCAATCGCTCGCTTAACATGTTCACGCTGATTGGAGTCGGCGTGGGCGTCGCTTATCTCTTCAGCGTGATTGCGAAACTCTTTCCCGAAATTTTTCCGCAGTCGTTTCGCGATTCGATGGGCAATGTGCCCGTTTACTTTGAAGCCGCTGCCGTGATCACGACGCTGGTGTTGTTGGGCCAGGTGCTGGAGTTGCGCGCGCGCAGTCGCACCGGCGCGGCTATTAAAGCTCTGCTGGGTTTGGCGCCAAAGACTGCACGACGTGTTGGCGCTGACGGCTCGGACGAAGACGTAGTTCTTGAGCAGGTAAACGTAGGCGACAAATTGCGCGTGCGGCCAGGAGAAAAAATCCCTGTCGACGGCGTAATCATTGAAGGTCGAAGCGCTGTTGATGAATCGATGATCAGCGGCGAACCGATTCCGGTAGCGAAGCAGGCAGGTGACCGGGTGATTGGCGCCACGGTAAATGGCACCGGTTCGTTTGTGATGCAAGCCGAGCGCGTTGGGGCTGAAACTCTGCTGGCGCAAATTGTGCAGATGGTTGCGGACGCGCAGCGTAGCCGTGCGCCTATTCAAAAACTCGCGGACCTGGTCTCGGCTTATTTTGTGCCGGCAGTGTTTGCAATCTCGGTTTTGACTTTTGTTGTCTGGAGCTTGTGGGGACCGGAGCCGCGCCTGGCCCACGGCCTGGTAAACGCGGTCGCGGTGCTCATCATCGCCTGTCCCTGCGCGCTGGGCCTGGCGACGCCCATGTCGATCATGGTGGCCAGCGGGAAAGGCGCCGAAACCGGTGTGTTATTCAAAAATGCTGAAGCAATTGAGGTGTTGCGACAGATTGATACTTTGGTCGTTGACAAGACGGGCACACTGACCGAAGGCAAGCCAAAAGTAGTTTCGCTGGTCGCAGCGGAAGGTTTCGATGAGCAAACATTGCTGCGCCTGGCTGCGAGTGTCGAACGTAGCAGCGAACATCCGTTGGCCGCTGCGATAATTGCTGAAGCCGCGGCGCGTGGAATTGGACAGGCCAATGCAAAGGATTTTGCGTCGCTGACCGGCAAAGGAATAAAAGGCGAGGTTGATGGCCGGCAAGTGACCGTCGGTAACAGCGCGCTCGCTGCTCAATTGAACATTGACATCGACAGTCTGAATGAGCGTGCGGAAGCCTTGCGCACAGACGGGCAGACAGTATTGTTCGTTGGCGTTGACGGAAAAGCAGCGGGCTTGATCGGCATTGCGGATCCGATCAAAGCGACCAGTGTCGAGGCGGTCAAACAACTGCACGCAGAAAACATTCGCATTGTCATGCTCACCGGCGATAGTGAAACGACCGCGCGAACCGTCGCTGCCAAACTTCACATCGACGAAGTGGTGGCTGAAGTGCTGCCAAATCAGAAAGCCGAAGTTGTGAAGCGTCTTCAGTCGGCAGGGCGAAGGGTGGCGATGGCCGGCGACGGCATTAATGACGCACCGGCGTTGGCCCAGGCCGACGTCGGGATTGCGATGGGCACCGGCACCGACGTCGCAATGGAGAGCGCGGCGGTTACTTTGGTAAAAGGTGACTTGCGCGGTATCGTCCGCGCCATTCGGCTCAGTCGCGCCACCATGAACAACATCAAACAGAATCTTTTCTTCGCGTTTGTTTACAACGCGCTGGGAGTGCCGGTTGCCGCCGGCGTGCTCTATCCATTCCTTGGCGTGCTGCTGAGTCCGATGATTGCCGCCGCGGCGATGAGTTTTAGTTCCGTCTCGGTGATCGCGAATGCGCTGCGATTGCGCAAAGCTCATATATAGATTTGCGGGTTTAGTTCTAACGCTTTATGGCTTTGAGGGTGTAGTATCGTGATCGAGAGACAAACCTAAACGGCAGAGTCGAATAGCGAGGAGCCAGGCGGTGGACATAGTATCGTCTGCTTCTTAAAACATTATTACGAGGAGACTGAGGCAATGAAGTATTCGTTTCGACAACGGTTGATTGGCGCGCTTGCCGCCTGCTTATTGTTGGTAATTTCTGCGAATCTGGCGTCGGCGAAAAAGCAATCGAGAATGCAGGATGCAACTCGTCACGCCCAGGAAGCGGCGGAGGTTTTTACTGAGATCATGAACATCCGCGAGCGCGCCATTCCCAAGGAATTGCTCGATAAAGCTGAAGCAATTGCGGTTTTTCCGGATGTTGTGAAGGCTGCCTTCATCTTTGGCGCCAAGGGCGGTCAGGGTCTGATCAGCAGGCGCACAGCGAAGGGCTGGTCGGCCCCGGCTTTCTTTAATATCGGTGGCGGCAGCTTTGGCGCTCAGATCGGGGCGACGAAAACTGACTATGTGCTGCTGATCATGAATCAGGAAGGCCTCAAAGGGTTGCTCGAAGACAAGTTTGAGCTTGGTGGCGAAGTGGGCATTGCTGCTGGTCCAGTCGGACGCGAAGCAGCAGCTTCAACTAATGCCACCCTCGATGCAGGAATACTTTCATATTCACGTAGCAAGGGAGCTTTCATCGGTGCTGCGCTTAAAGGCGCGGTCATTAGTCCCGACAACCATCTCAACGAAGCCGTCTATGGCAAGAAAGCAAAAGACGTGTTGACCGGACCCCCGATGACGTTGACGCAGATGCCGGCAGGAGTTCGCATCTTTCCGCGCACGCTGGCGCGTTACTCATTACGCTAAGTGATCGAAGTGGCACAGACTTTAAGTAGCACGGACTTTAGTCTGTGCTTCATTTGTGGGAGCAAAGACTAGAGTCTATGCTGCTGCCGACGCTGACTGAAGTCTGTGCCACTAACAAAACGACTTGACGCTTTTGTTATCGCGCCATAGAATGCGCGCGTTACCTCAAGGGGTCGTCCTGCTCTCTTCCGAAACGGCGCGATTGAATTGAAGTGATGCTGCCACGCACTCAACGACAGAAAGACATTCTCGACTACATCACGCGCTTCTCGGAGCGGCATGGTTACGAACCTTCGTACGCTCAGATCGCCCGGCACTTTGGCGTCAAGTCGCGCGCCACGATTGCAAAACACATCGCTGCGCTCGAACGTCGAGGACTGCTGGCCCGCAAACATGAAGACGGATCGTTTGCGCTCAATGTAACGGTTGACGATCCCAACGCGCTGTGTGAAGTGAAGCTACTGGGACGGATCGCCGCCGGCGCGCCGCTCGATGTGGTTGAATGTGACGAGACAGTTGCGGTGCCACGCTTCTTACTTGGCCGAGTGCGACCCGAACGAGTTTATGCTTTGAAGGTCAAGGGCGATTCGATGATCGACGAGCACATCTGCGACGGCGATATCGCCTTGATCGAAAATCGCACCGATGCGCGCGACGGCGAAATTGTTGTTGCGCTACTCGTCGACCAGAACCAGGCAACATTAAAGAGATTATATCGACGAGGCGTCAACGTTGAGCTTCATCCCGCAAACTCGCAACTGCAACCGCTCACCTTGCCGGCCAATCAAATCAGCGTCCAGGGTATCTTTCGCGGGCTCCTGCGTCCCACCGCTTAGTCAACAAAACAGCGAAATAAGTCAGTAAAATGTGAGTTGCGCGGCTTTGCCGCAGTCCGTGTGGAGAGGCTCTGCCTTTCCGAGACAGTCAAACTTTAATTTTGAGGCTGTGCCTCAAAAGCTCGGTCACCCTCCACTTTGACAGCTAAATCTAAATTATTTGAAGCCCCGCAAAGGCATGTCTGCCGGGCGCTGTAGCCAGTTGTCCGGGGCGGAGATGCTGTTCGCATCGATCAAATGCAACGTGTATGCATGCCGCGATCTTGAGGAACGATTGGCTAGACTCTTATGAGGCAGCAGCCCATGAATTAGGATTAGGCTTCCCTTCGTTACTTCCAAGGGAACCAGTTGATCTTCAGGCCAGGGCTCCGAATTGTAAGTTTCAAAATGCATTCCTTCCGTTCCACTTAACCAACGTTGCTTAAGTTCCAGCTCGTGTCCGCCGGCCATGACCCACAGACAACCGTTCTCAAGAGTGGCATCTTCCAGCGCAAACCAAAGCCCGATGATGTTCTGCGGTTCGGTGTAGAGAAATGTGCTGTCCTGATGACACACCACTTCGCCACCGATACGTGGTTGCTTGAAGATGTACATCGACTGGAGCAAAAGAGGGTCGACCAGACCAAGATCCGCGGCTAGTTGCTGAAGTTCATGGGTGCGCGAGAATTCATTGAAGACAGGATCGAGATCGTGAAGCGCGTGACCGATCTTGTTGATCGATTGTTCCTTGCTTTGCTTCAGTGTGTCGTCCGGCAGAAACGCATCTTCTTCGAAGAAGAAATGAATCTTGCCGGCGGACTCGAGAAAGTAATCGTTAGCAAGCCGGTTCTGTTCGTGAGTGGAAAAGATTGAAGCAACGCCGCGTGGATCAAAGTTTTCGACCAGCTGCTCAGCTCGCGCTCGCAAACGATCGCAAGCGGGGGCTTCGACAAAATCCTTCAGCACCAAAAATCCATCGCGCTGATAGTGTTTCAGTTGGGCGGCGCTAATTCGCATCGGGCCGCGAGGTTAACAGCTCGACGGCGCTAAATCTATTGAGTACGGCAGCTTCGAACGCGCACTAATATCGATCCGCGCGACGCATGCCTGATAGACCAGGCAGCAGAAAAGCGAGTGACAATAACATGACGGCCAGACTCAACGCCGTGCCGGCGCATACCAGATCCAAAATGGCCAACAGCGCCTAAACCAAAGCCAAAACAGCGAGTATTGCAGTTAACGGTGCTTTCATAGTGTCTCCTTCGGAAACCTTTGATTTGTTATAGAACATTTAAACGAGCTGTTTCAGAAGTAGCAAATCAATTCCACAACCGATCGTCGGCGCGTATTTGCAGGCTTTTTGTTGTGTTATGGTAGTCGGGCTGGAAAAAATAAAAGCGGCGTGATTAACACGCCGCCTGCTTGAAATGTTTTGCTGGAGCCGGCTGCCGGAGTTGAACCGGCGACCTTCTAATTACGAATCAGACGCTCTACCAACTGAGCTAAGCCGGCTTCTGATTGCATTCGCTTTAGAGCGCTTGCGAAGCGAGTCTGCACTATACGAATGCGCGCTTTTGAGTGTCAAGCAGGCGAATAAGAAACGGGAGGACACGAGCCTTATGGGTAGAGAGCAGATGAGAAACCTTGATGTTGCGAAGGTCGGCGCTGGAAACGCAGTAAACGAATTTGAGTACCAGAAACATCAGGGCGAGATAACCGAGCAAGAGCATGCGGGTCAACAGGGACGCGTTGGCAAACGATTGACGCAAGCCGAACGAGTAGCGCAGGTGACCGCCGCCGCTCATAAAAAGGTGGAGAAGAAGCGCAAAAAAGAAGGAACGAAGTCCGTCTCCACCAAGCGCGCCGCGAAGGGCAAGAAGAAGTGATTACTGGGAACGCGGCCGTCTCGTCCGCCATGGCGAGGCGCTGCCTCACCTACAATGAGAAGGCTCAACCGTAGAGCCATAGGCGCTGCGCACATCAGGTGGCAGAGCCATAAGAGTTATGGCTGGTTCCAAATGAAAAAGATAAACGTAATCGGTGGCGGATTCGCAGGTGTTGAAGCTGCATGGCAAGCAGCCCGCGCCGGAGCACAGGTGCGCCTGTTTGAGATGCGGCCCGTCAAACAAACGCCAGCGCATCGCACCGACAAACTCGCCGAGATTGTTTGTTCAAATTCGCTGAAGTCGGACGAACCGGGCTCGGCTCCTTATTTATTAAAGGAGGAGCTGCGTCGCGCCGGCTCGCTCGTGATGGAAGTCGCAGCCGCCACGAAAGTTCCCGCTGGCGCCGCGCTGGCTGTCGATCGGCACAAGTTTGCAGAACTAATCACCCGGGAAATCGAAAGCAATCCAAACATCGAGTTGGTTCGTGAAGAAGCGAAAGAGATTCGCGAAGATGAAATAACGATCATCGCCACCGGGCCCCTGTCGTCCGATGCTTTAACCGCTGAGATCATGAAGATCACCGGAAGTGAGCAGCTCTACTTTTATGACGCGATAGCGCCGATTGTCGCAGCTGATTCAGTCGATCGCTCGGTAGCTTTTCTGGCCGCGCGGTACGGCAAGGGCGGTGACGACTATCTGAATTGCCCGTTCAATGAGGAGCAGTACGCGATATTTTATGACGCGCTGATCAATGCGCAGAGCGTTCCCTTGCAACGTTTTGAAGACACGCGCTGGTTCGAAGCTTGTCTGCCGATTGAAGAATTAGCTCGGCGCGGAGTCGATACCCCGCGCTTTGGTCCGATGAAGCCAGTTGGTTTGGTGGATCCGCGCACGGGCCGGGAGCCCTATGCAGCCGTGCAGCTGCGGCAGGAAAATTTAATGGCTGACGCATACAGCCTGGTTGGCTTTCAGAATCATCTACGTTACGGCGAACAGGCGCGCGTGCTGCGATTGATACCGGGAATGGAGCGGGCTGAGTTTATTCAGTTTGGCCAAATTCATCGCAACACTTACATTTGCTCGCCGCGTGTGTTGGCCGCGACCATGCAAATGCGCGAGCGCCCGAATATATTTTTTGCCGGGCAAATTACCGGCGTTGAAGGCTATGTCGAGTCGGTCGCGATGGGTTGGCTGGCGGGAGTTAACGCGGCCCGGCTGGCTGCCGGTGACGTGTTGATTGAAGCGCCGCGTTTGAGTGCCATCGGCGCCCTGGCGCGTTATGTTTCTCGAACTGAAACCAAAAACTTCCAGCCGGTCAACATTACTTTCGCTTTGCTGGAACCGCTGGCAGAGGATGAGCGACGGCGTGTTCGACGCAAACGTGATAGGCACGAACTGCAAGTAAATCTGGCTTTGAAAGAATGGGACGCGTGGCTTCAGCAAAACCAGAATCGAGAACCGGCGTTGCAAGCTTCCGTCTGAGGGATTCTGTGTCGCAAAGCGCCGGCGTTCTTTTAAGCGCATGTCTGCTGTTTAGTTTTGGTGGATTAAGCGCCGTTGCGCAATCAGGCCGGCTCAAAAAACCAACCCCAAAGTCTGCCACGAAGAAACCGCAAACGCCGGCCGGCCCGGTTGCCGAGCCTTCACCACCCGCAAATCCAAATAAGACTCCGCCCTCCGCCGCTGACAACGCAAGCGGTGAAGTCGACTCGACGGATATTGTGCGAGTCAGTTCGAATCTGGTGCCCATACCGGTCTCTGTTTTTGACGCTCGCGGCATCGCGCTCACCGGACTGAAGCGTGAAGACTTTGAGCTGCGAGTGGACGGGCAGTTGCGAAATATCAGCGACCTGACGCGCACAGAAACAAATGTGCGCATGGCAATGTTGTTTGATAACAGCGGCAGCATCGATTTCGCGCGCGAGTTTGAAAAGCAAGCCGCCAAGCATTTTTTTCGCCGGGTCATGAGACCTACGGATGAGGCCGCCATTTTTTCCATCGGTTCGGAAAACTACCTGGCCCAGCCTTTGACAACGAATGTTTCTTTACTTGAGCGTACCATCGAAGGTTTCGCCAGGCCTGAAGGTTCGACCTCACTTTTCGATGCCATCATTGACGCTGCAGCCTATCTGCGTCCGCACACAGGACGGCGCGTGCTGGTAATCGTTTCCGACGGCGTGGAGACGACCAGCAGGAATGATTTTGAGACTACGATGAGGCAAGTGCTGGCGGATGATTGTCAGATCTTCGTCGTGCAAACCGGACTGTACGAAGGCGCGAACGTGCGCGCCCTGGCGGCCGAGCGCCGCATGGAACAACTCTCCGGCCAGACGGGCGGCGCGGTCTATGTTCCCAAGACGACCGATGACCTCGACGCAGCCTTCCAACAAATCGCCGCGGACCTGGCACAGCAGTACGTTCTTAGTTACTACTCGGGCGAGGAACGGCGCGATGGCCGTTTTCATCTGATCGATCTGCGAGTGAAGGCAAGAAAAGACGTGCGAGTTCGCGCGCGCAAGGGCTATTATTCGCCGAAGCCGTCGAACGTTGCGGCGGATGAGAAGCATTCGTGACGGCCGAAAGTTTTGGAAAGAATTAACAGGATTTACAAAACTCACCAAGGGTTAATGCCATCCTGTCTAATGAATGAGGACTATGGAGCAATTGCTGACACAGTTTCTCGAGCACCTGCGTTACGAGCGCAACGTCAGCGAACACACCCTACGCAATTACCAGAGCGACCTCGAACAGTTTCAAGACTACCTGGCTCCCGCGCATCCGAAAACAGGGAAGAGAAGTACCCCCGCCTTGGCGACAATAGATCACATTACCATTCGCGAATGGCTGTCGACTCTACACACCGCACAAAAAAAGAAGGCTTCAATCGCTCGCAAGCTGGCCGCTTTGCGCACGTTTTTCCAATTCCTGGTGCGCGAAGGTTTGCTGGAAATGAATCCCGCAAAACTTGTCGCCACGCCGCGCCTGGAAAAAAAACTGCCGGTGCATCTCTCGATTGAAGAAGCAATCAGGTTTATTGAAACGCCGGACGTGACAACCGATCTTGGTAGACGGGATCGGGCCATGCTGGAATTGATGTATGCGACGGGCGTGCGCGTGGCCGAGTTGACCAGGATGAATCTCGGCCACATTGATTTCAAGAATAGATTGATTCGCGTGACGGGCAAGCGACGCAAAGAGCGCATCGTGCCGTTTGGTGAGCCGGCCCTCGACGCTTTGCGCACCTATTTGGATATTCGCGATAAGTTTTTAGATGCGGCGCCGGTTTCAGTCCGCGAGCCGGAAGCGCTTTTTCTAAATTACCAGGGAACGAGAATTACGACCCGTTCAGTGGGACGTATGGTTGAAAAATACATCAACATCTGCGCCGGACGACACGACATCAGCCCGCACGCGCTGCGTCACTCGTTTGCAACACACCTGCTCGATAGCGGCGCGGACCTGCGCGATATACAAGAACTGCTGGGACACGCGCGACTCTCAACCACGCAAATCTACACTCACGTCTCCATGGAAAAATTGATTCAGGTTTACGACAAGGCGCATCCGAAAGCGTAGGTAATGGTAAATAGTGAATGGTAAATGGTCAGGACTTGAAAGGCGAGTAAACTATTGTGAGTTGAATGCGAGCGAGGTTGTCAAAACTTCGCAAGCTAATCAGAACCATTTACCATTTACGATTTACTATTTACCGTCAAAGCGTCGAGTGCTCATCCTCACCGTTGGCTGCTTCAATGATCGCCTGGCAGGCAGCGTCGTAGCGGGCGGTAGGCAGGGCTTCGAGGCGACGCTCGTCGATCAATTTGCCGCAGCGAGCGCACTTACCATAAGAACCCTCTTCAATTCGCAAAAGCGCCTGATCGATATCGGCGATCATTTGTGATTCGCGTTCTCCCAAACGCAGCGCCATCTCTTTGTTCACATCCATCAGTGAGAGATCGACCGTGTCTTTCACGCCGTCATCAGATAGTTCAAGTGCCGCAGCCTGATCATCCCGCACATGTTCCGTGTGCTGTTGCAGTGCGGCGAGCAATAATGTTTTGAAGCGGGCTAGTTTCTCAGGCTGCATTAGTTCCCCTTGTTGTCTGCTTCCCTCTGGTTTTTAGGAGTTCCGGATTATAGCTCAATGACTTTGTTTATCGTAATGCCCTGTTTGGTCAACGATCAATCAATTCTTCCCCCTATCCGGCAGCCCCGAATAGCTTGTGAATCTTGAGACCCCACCATCCGCAGTTAACCGCAAAGAACCAACCGCGGCATAAATACCCGTCCGATTGGACATTCGAGCCGAGTTTACTCGCCGGCTAATCAGGCAGACTCACCGCGAACGAACCCACCCGACAAACCGCCGGAACCTTACAAGGAACTTTGCACAAGAGAGTCCCGCACGAGATCTTGACAACCCGAGGCTTTAGGTTGAAAATGAAAACGATTTTCAATTTCATAAAAACTATGCTTAAGGGCCTAATCCCACATGTTTACTCAGCTTATCTCCAGGATGGTTTGTTGCTTCAGTATCTTCATCGTCGCCGCATTGACGCCAGCGGTATCTCTCGCTCAAACCACAAGCCAGGCCGGCACCGCCACGATTCACGGAACCGTTGCGCTGGAACCCTCGGGGGTAACGGCGCGCAACGCCGTAATTACAATCGCCGAGCTGAAGCGATCCGTGTTGACGGATCAACGCGGCGGCTTTGTCTTCAATGATATTCCTTTTGGCAAGTACCAAATCATCGCACATCTGGATCGCGTACCTGACGTAGTGAAGACCGTCGAGGTGACGAGCAGTGCGCAGCCAGTTAATTTCATCCTAACTCTGGCGCCGGTGAGCGAACAGGTAAACATCACCGCAACGGGTTCGGCCGAAGCCGTGAACTCCTCGTACCAATCAGTGACGTCAGTCGGCGCTTTGGAGTTGGCGCAAAGAAATCCTGCATCTATTGGCGAAGCGTTGGAATATCAACTCGGCGTTGCCAAGCGCAGCTTTGGTCCTGGCTCAGGTCGTCCGGTCATTCGTGGCTTCGATGGTGATCGCGTGTTGGTCCTTCAGAATGGTTTGCGCGTCGGTGGCATTGCGTCCCAATCGGGCGACGAAGTTGAACCAATCGATGTGTTGTCGCTCGACCGCGTCGAAATAGTTAAGGGTCCGGCGACGTTACTCTACGGCAGCAATGCAATCGGTGGAGTGGTCAACGGCATTTCTACAAATGACGTCTACCAGGAAGGACTGTCGGGTTATCTGACAACATTTGGAAGCACGAATAACTGGCAAGCGGGCGGCGGCGCCGGATTCAAATATGGATTCAAAAACTTTTTGATTTTCGGCAGCGGCGGAGCACAGAAAGCCAATGACTATCACACGCCGCTGGGGACGGTTTTGAATTCCTATGCGCGCAGCGGCAATTTTAGCGGCGGCGTCGGCTGGTTCCCTCGCAAAGGCTGGCTGTCGTTTAGTTACGCTTACGATCGCCGCCGTTATGGCATTCCGGTCGTCGCGGATCAAATCGATCTTGAGTATTTGAGAATGCGCCGCCACAGCTATGAATTCAAAGGCGGTTTTCGCGAACTGGATGGCCTCTTGGAAAGTGGCGATTTTGCCATCAGCTACAACGATTATCTGAATCGCGAGTTTGAGTTTGAATCGGATGAAAATGTAACTGAACTCGATTCAATTGCAACTAACAAAAACTTAAATTACCGCGCCAACTTTAATCACCGCCGGCATGGGATTGTATCCGGCACCTTTGGATTCTCGGGCTTTACGCGTGACTACGAATCAGTGGGAACCGAAGCGCCCGCGCCCCATACCCGGCAGCGATCTTTTGCTGTTTACGGTTTAGAGCGAGTCGACTTTGAAAGCATTGGTTTTCAGTTCGGCGGACGCGTTGAGCAGAATGGCTACAGTCCTGAAGGGAATTTTCGCAAGCGCAACTTCCTCGGATTCTCCGGCAGCGCGGGCATGCGCCTCGCGCTTTGGAACGGCGGCTCGTTTGTGGCGAACTATCAGCACTCGTTTCGCGCTCCGGCGCTCGAAGAACTTTATAACAATGGCCCGCATCCGGGGCTGCTTGTATTTGACATAGGCAATCCGGATCTAAAGGCCGAACAAGGCGATGGCATTGATTTTTCGCTACGCCATACCAGCGCACGCCTGCGATTGGAAAGCAGCATTTACTACTACAACTTCAGCAACTTTGTTTTTACTTCCTTCACCGGTGCAACTGATCCCGGGTCACATCTGCCGATTGTGGATTACCTACAAAGCAGCAGCCGGTACGTCGGCGCAGAAGCAAGTCTGGAGGCCCGTGTTGTTAAAAGCGTCTGGTTGAACGCCAAGGCCGATTACGTGCGCGCGGATCTCATTGAGCTGGACAGGCCTCTGCCCCGCATTCCGCCGCTTCGCAGCACACTGGGAGTTGATTGGCGTTTGAAGGCTTTTAGTGTTCGACCTGAATTGGTTTTGGCCCGGCTGCAAGGGCGTGTATTTGATAACGAATCCCCAACAGCAGGTTACGCAGTTGTTAATCTCAACGCTTCCTACACAATCGTGAACTCTCGAACTGCTCACATCATTACTCTCAGTGGCTACAACTTGACGGACAAGCTGTATCGCAACCACTTGTCGTTCATCAAAAATATTGCGCCAGAGATTGGCCGTAACTTGAGACTAAACTACACGCTGAGATTCTAAAGCGAACTAATGAGTGGGATTTACTGCGCGTGATGGCCGCAAATGAGTTCGGCCGCGAGTAAGGGAATGGTCAGCTCGTGATGGCCGGTAATCGAATAGCCTTTTCCGGCGCCGTCAGCCGTGGGGCGGCGCACGACATTTGTTAAAGGACGATACGATTGAATGAAGTCGAAGTTGGCGGTGGTGATGTCGTTCAACTCGTACCCAAGATTTCGTACCAGCGTAACGCACTTGAGAAAAACTTCCGGCAGGACTACTGCAGATCCAATGTTCAAGTAAACGCCGCCGCCATTCATGCGCCGCACTAGTTCGGCAAGCAAACGAAAATCGGTGTGCGTCGTCGCGCCGAGAGCAGCCCCATCAGCTTCAGGATGAAAATGCGCAATATCGCCGCCGATGGTGACGTGCGCGGTGAACGGAACTTTCGAATCATAAGCTGCACAGAGCAGAGAGTGGTTCGCATGCCTCGGGGCTTTACCTACCAAGGTCCGGCCCATTGCTTCCCCCAGGCCGATCCGGTCCCGCGCGCCTTCCTGCGCCGCCCGATTTAATAGTTTTCCAGTCTCATCAGCGCCGCCGAAGACGCCTTCGCCAAGGGTCGCATCAACGTCCTCGGAAGTGGAGCCGACCATTGCGATTTCCGCGTCATGGACCAGCACCGAGCCGTTGGCCGCTACCGCGGTGACGAACCCACGCTTCATGAGATCAATGATGATCGGCGCGAGGCCGGTCTTGATCACATGGCCGCCAATGCCCCAGATGATTGGTTTGTGCAACTCACGCGCGCGATGCATCTGCGCGGCAAGTTTTCTTAGGCTTTGGACAGCGAGAATGTTTGGCAGGCTGGCAAGAAAATCTTTCAGCGATGAATCTTCACCAATTGATTTCGCAAAGTCGTCGAGTGAAACTTTGCTGGGACGGGAGGCGAGCGGATAGGTCTTTACCTCGTCGAGAGCGAGGGGCTTCAGATCCGGATCGTATGATGACATTCCAGCCAATACGTAAACCCCTATGGCAGATTCTCCAAATCGGTCATGTCTTTCGATCTGGCACTTGCTTTCTTGTTCACCTTCAAATGAGACAAACTGATCAGACTTACTTCAATCTCGTCAAGCACGACTTGAAGTCGCTCCGCATAACACGCAGGAAAGTCCACGCCGCTAATTGTTGTTAAGATTTCAACTCGGAACGGAGGGACGCCCATGCGGACTATTTTTTTCTGCTCAAGGAGGAGTTCCTTTGGACAAGTGAAACCAAACTCCCGCAAGGCATCAACGACTTTCTGCGCGTTGTCAGGCGTTCTGGCGATCCAAATGTCCATGTCTCCAGTAGGACGCGGATAGCCATAGTAACCGACCGCATAACCGCCGATTAGTAAATACTCAACCTCGTTCGAGTTGAGTAATTTCAAGAACTCTTTGAAGTCTGGCGGTAGCCGGATCGTAGCCATAGGTGCTTTGTCGCATCAGTTCAACGGCCTGTAATCGCTCTTCGGGAGTACGCGAGTGCCAGTACGCGCGGTCGGCGGCTTCGGCCTCCTCAAAAGAAGAGAAAACTTCAAAAGCGGTCTTGTCTAATCTAGCCTGATCTATCGAGACTATGGGAGGTTCCATAGCGAAAGTATATCACGTGTTATCACGCGATCTTCTTCTCATCGCGGCGTCCATTGCCATTACCGTTCTTTACCAGTCGACCATTGAGCAACGGCCGCAGCGCCTGGCCGGTGTGCGAACGGCGCGAGCGAGCAACGTCTTCCGGTGTACCGGCGACGACTACGCGGCCGCCGTGCTCGCCGCCTTCTGGTCCAAGATCAATGATGTAGTCCGCCGACTTAATAACGTCAAGATTATGTTCGATGACGATGATGGTATTGCCCAGGGACACAAGCCGCTGCAAAACGTCGAGGAGTTTATGAACATCAGCGAAATGCAGGCCGGTAGTCGGTTCGTCCAGCATGTACACGGTGCGCCCGGTCGCGCGTTTGGAAAGTTCTTTCGCCAACTTGATGCGCTGTGCTTCGCCGCCCGACAGAGTTGTTGCCGATTGGCCCAGCTTTAAGTATCCCAAACCCACGTCGAGCAGCGTCTGTAGTTTCTGTTGAATCTGCGGAACGTTTTCTAAAACCGGCAAAGCCTCTTCGACTGTGGTGTCGAGAAGCTCGGCAATCGATTTTCCTTTGTACTTAACTGAAAGCGTTTCGCGGTTGTAACGAGCGCCGCGACAGACGTCGCAAAGAACATAAACGTCCGGCAGGAAATTCATCTCGATGCGCTTCATGCCGTCGCCTTCGCAGGCTTCGCAGCGTCCACCCTTAACGTTGAAAGAAAAACGCCCGGCCTTGTAACCCCGCTCACGCGACTCGGGAAGCATTGCATAGAGTTCGCGAAGCGGCGTGAACAATCCCGTGTAGGTGGCCGGGTTTGAACGAGGCGTGCGGCCGATAGGCGACTGGTCGATTTCAATCACTTTGTCGATATGCTCGAGACCTTCTACTGAAGCGCAGGTTCCCATCTCGGCCAGGGAACCATAAAGATGGCGCGCCAACGCGGGATACAAAATATCGCCAATCAAGGTGGATTTGCCGGAACCTGACACGCCGGTAATAACTGTCAATAAGCCCAGCGGAAACGAGACGTCGATGTCTTTTAGATTATTGGCGCGTGCTTCATGAACCGTTAGATATTTTCCGTTTGCTGCTCGCCTATGCGTTGGCACTTCGATCTTTTCAGCACCGCGAATATAGAGACCGGTAATTGAACGCGGATTGTTTGCAACATCGTCCGCTGTTCCGAAAGCAACTAGTTCTCCGCCATGCGCGCCGGCGCCTGGTCCAAGATCAACTACGTAGTCGGCACGCCGAATTGTTTCTTCATCATGTTCAACCACGAGCACGGTGTTGCCAAGATCGCGCAACGCCGTCAGGGTATCGAGCAGCTTTTGGTTATCGCGTGGGTGTAGGCCGATCGATGGTTCGTCAAGCACGTAAAGGACGCCACGAAGCTGCGAGCCTATTTGCGTAGCGAGACGAATGCGCTGCCCCTCGCCGCCGGACAACGTCGCGGAAGAACGATCCAGAGTTAGGTATCCAAGTCCAACCGTTTCCAAAAAGCGGAGCCGGTTCTGGATCTCGCGCAGTATTTGTCCCGCAATTTTTTCTTCGCGTGAGTTGAGCTTGATCGCTTCGAATGCAGGCACAGCATCTTCAATCGGCAGGGCTGTGTACTCGGCAATGCCGCGACTGCCCAGCCGGACCGATAGTGAGTCAGACCTTAACCGCCTGCCCTTGCAATCCGGACAAACAACCGGCGACACCAGCTCTTCAAGCGCAGCTGTTACTTTTTCCGCAGGCGCTTCGTTCAAACGATCGTGAAGCCAACGCACCGCGCCCTTCCAGGGATTCTGATAAGAATAAAGTCCCTGTCGGAAAGTTAATTCCCCGGCGACGCCACGCAAGAATCCTTCGCTGACTTCTTTCGGTAGTTCGGCGAACGATTTCCTGGTGTCAGCACCGAAGTGTTTGGCAACGGCAGCCAGCGCGCTCTTTAAATATGCCGAGCCCTGACGATCCGCCTGGCCCATGAAGGTGAGTTTGTCGGCGGCGACGTTTGCATCGGGAATCAATTTGGCGGCAGCGACTTCGAGCACAGTGCCCAGGCCATGACAACGTTTGCACGCGCCGTAGGCGGAGTTGAAGGAAAACGAACGTGGTTCGAGCGGCGGTACGTTGATGCCACAAATCACGCAGGCCATCTTTTCCGAATACAGTTTCTCTTCGCCATCGACCACGGATACCAGCACAGCACCGCCGGTTAGCTTGAGCGCTGTTCGTACTGATTCCGTAAGGCGCTCGTTGATGCCGGGCTTGATCAAAAGGCGATCGACTACCGCTTCAATTGAATGATTGCGGCGCTTATCAAGCTTGATCTCTTCGTCCAGCGATAACAGTTCCCCGTCGACGCGCGCGCGCAGGAAGCCGTCTTTCGCTAGTTTCTCCAACTCTTTCTTGAATTCACCTTTTCGCCCGCGCACGATCGGCGCGAGAATCATTACGCGCTCGCCTTCAGTAAGACCGAGAACGTTCTGCACAATCTGTTCGACACTCTGGCGCGTTATTGCGGCGCCGCACTTATGACAATGCGGCAGCCCTATTGAAGAAAACAGCAGGCGCATGTAGTCATAAATCTCTGTAACGGTGCCGACGGTCGAACGCGGGCTGCGCGAAACTGTCTTTTGTTCGATGGAAATCGCGGGCGAGAGTCCATCGACGGAATCGACGTCGGGCTTCTCGAGTTGATCCAGAAACTGGCGAGCGTAGGCAGACAACGATTCCACGTAACGGCGCTGCCCCTCGGCATAAATGGTGTCAAATGCCAGCGAAGATTTGCCTGAGCCGGACAGGCCCGTAATCACTGTGAAGCGGTCGCGGGGTATTTCTACGTTGATGTTCTTGAGGTTGTGCTGGCGTGCGCCTCGGACTGTGATGAGATCGATTGGCATGGGACGAATAACTAAGTTGGGACGCCACAGACGAGAATATCGAGCAGTAGCGAATCATGAATTTTAGCCCACGGAAAGTTGAACGGCAAGTTGACAGTCTATGTGTCTTGACAGACTTTTTAGGCGCACCCTACACTGCAGGAAATCGCCATCCGAAATTTTCGCCGGCCGCCTGCAAGGCTATAAACTGTGAACCTGCCAAATGCTCTGACGCTCCTGCGCATCTTTATTGTTCCTATCCTCGTCGTCGTTTTGTTGACGCCATTTTCGGAGAGCTTTGGAGTGCCGCGTCACATTTTTGGCGTGGTGCTTTTTCTGGGCGCAGCATTGACAGATTATTTGGACGGACATTTCGCGCGCAGCCGCAAGCAGGTCACACGTCTGGGTCAGTTACTTGATCCAATTGCCGACAAGCTGCTGATTTCGGCCGCGCTGATTTCGCTGGTTGAAAATCAGTTAGCGCCGGCGTGGGCCGTCGTTATTATTATTGGGCGAGAGTTTGCTGTAACTGGCTTGCGTTCCATTGCCGCCGCGGATGGGTTGGTGATCTCAGCATCGAAGATGGGTAAGTTCAAGATGCTGCTCCAGGTATTGACGGTCGCATTGTTGATTGTCGCGAGCGTTGCCGGAAAACCGCCAGTCGCAAATTTCGGCAAACCGTTTCCCGCTATTAAGTTTTGGTCTGTGCCCGAATTGCAAACTGCCTGGCAGCACCTGTTTGGCGCCGCAGTCGTCACCGGAAACGATTGGCAAGTACTTCTTTACACTGCTGGTAGAGCGATGCTTTGGTTGGTAGTCATCTCATCTTGTCTATCTATGTATGGTTACTTCCGCTCGTTTTACCGTGCCGTCATATCGCGCCAACGGTTAGCCTAAACATCAAACCGGCAAAGATCGGCTGAAGCGTTCCGATAATATTTATACTTCGGCGTCACCGCGACCGTTTTCGAACCGAACAAGCGTCAACTTTTGAAACGACGCGTTCATTCTTTTCCTCTCATAAGTGTTAGGATATCTGTAATCCTGAGTGCGACTTGCGTTTTCGTATGCGGGTTGTTAGTATCCGCATTTTGTCGGAATGCGCTATTTGTACTCTATAGCGGGCCGGCGTAGCTCAGTTGGTAGAGCATCTGATTTGTAATCAGAGGGTCGGGGGTTCAAGTCCCTTCGCCGGCTCCACTAAGCACTTGACAGTAGATGCAGGGGTGGTCGAGTGGTTAATGGCACCGGGCTGTAAACCCGGCAGGCTAACGCCTTACGTAGGTTCGAATCCTACCCCCTGCACCAAGCGATTGCCGATTTTCGATTGCCCATTGCCGATTGGAATGGTTTGCACTGAATGACGATCAATCGGCAATTGGAAATTGGCAATCGGCAATGATTGTGGGCGGGTGTAGCTCAGTTGGTAGAGCATCAGCCTTCCAAGCTGAGGGTCGCGAGTTCGAATCTCGTCGCCCGCTCCAAAAAGCAAGGCTGAAGGATGAAGGCGGAAGGATGAAAGTGACGGAAATGAACGGTCTTCAGCCTTCCTCCTTCCTACTTCATCCTTTGAGTTTGGCCCGCGTAGCTCAGGGGTAGAGCGCCTCCTTGGTAAGGAGGAGGTCATGAGTTCAAATCTCATCGCGGGCTCCATTTAATAGGACTCGCGGAGTAGCACAGACTTTAGTCTGTGTATTTGTTTTATTAACGCAACACAGGACGGGAAGCCTGTGCTACAGAGGATAGAAGATGTCAAAGGAAAAATTCGACCGCAGTAAGCCGCACGTGAACATTGGCACGATTGGGCACGTGGACCACGGCAAGACGACATTGACGGCAGCGATCACCAAGGTGTTGGCCAAGAACAATCCGAAGGTGCAGT
>JACCVY010000178.1 GCA_013697915.1 Blastocatellia bacterium
GCCGAATCCGATTACTTCTCCGCCCGTATCAGTAATTGCGAAAGCTAGCCCTAACCCAGCCGCGAGTCCAAGTCCCGCAGAGCTGACGCCGGAAGAGGCTCAGAAGGAATTGGAGAAAACGGCTGCGAAGAACAATATCGATTTGCCGAAAGAAAACGAAATTAATAAGAAGGCTCTGAAGGATTTCGCGCTCTATGCCAACGATCTGAAGAATAAGGGCCAGCTCGATCTGAACAAACCATTTGAGATCGTGATTGAAGCAGAACTTGATAAGGACGGGAAGTTAAAGGATCCAAAGTTTACCAAGAAGGAAGGCGATCAGAATTTGGTTGATCTGTTTGGGCGTATGATCGCCGCGCTAAACGACAGTGGGTTTCTGGTCTACCTGAAGCCGATCGACAAGGATAATCCCGGGACCAAAGTTGTGTTCACCATCAAGCAGGGCGAAACTGAAGTGCTGGCCTCAGTCGAATCAGAAGCATCCTCCGAAGACAGCGCGCGCGTGCTGGCTAAAGGATTCAACGCCGCACTTATGATTGGCGCTCAATCACGAGCGGGAAAAGATGAAGAAATTTTACTTCGAAACACAAGTGCGGCTCCGAACGGAAAAAAGATTATTTTCAATTTTACAATGCCGCGCCAGGCAGTCGTGGATCTCATCAAGAAACAGTTGGCGTCATAGAGGTTCAATGGAAACGCTCCGCTTGCCTAGCCTCTTCACGCTCAACTAAAATTAAACTGAAAGCATAAAACCTGAGCTAATGGCGGCTTTTTTGGGCCGCCTGGATTACAGATAACAATTATGAGTGTCGATAAATTACTTACCAAAGTTTTTGGTAGCAGCAATCAGCGTTTTCTCAAGTCAGTCGAATCTCTGGTCGCAGAAATCAACGCGTTCGAGCCTGCCATTAAGAAACTTTCGGACGAACAACTTCGCAATCGCTCCGCGGAATTCAAACAGCAATTGCAAACCGCAGTGGCCGGCGCGCGCGACGCCGAGGACCGCAAGCGCCTTGAACGCGAAGCCCTCGACGAGATCCTGCCTGAAGCCTTTGCCATCGTCAGGGAAGCAAGCGTGCGCACCACCGGTATGCGCCACTTCGATGTGCAGTTGATCGGCGGCATCGTTTTACATCAGGGCAAGATTGCCGAGATGCGCACGGGCGAAGGCAAGACGCTGGTGGCCACGTTGCCTGCTTATCTCAACTCGCTGACCGGGCGCGGCGGAGTTCACGTGATTACCGTTAACGATTATCTGGCTTCGCGCGACGCGGAATGGATGGGCCAAATACATCGCTTTCTCGGCCTGGAAGTCGGCTGTATTCAAAACGACATGGACGACTTTGAGCGCCAGACGGCCTACGCCGCTGACATTACTTACGGTACAAATAATGAATTTGGTTTCGACTACCTGCGCGACAACATGAAGTTTGATCTGGCGACCTGCGTTCAGCGTGGTCACTATTTTGCGGTCGTTGACGAGGTGGATTCGATTCTGATCGACGAGGCGCGCACGCCGCTAATTATTTCCGGTCCGTCCGATGAAGCGACGGACAAGTATTACAAGGCCGACGCGATTATCCCGCAGTTGCGCAAGGGAGAAGAAGTAGACGGCGTAAAGACAGGCGAATATCTGGTTGACGAGCGGCAACACACGGCCGTGCTGACTGAAGAAGGGGTGGACAAAGCTGAGCGTCTGTTGGGAGTAGGCAATCTTTATGATCCTGCGAACATGGAATTGCTCCATTGCGTCGAGCAGGCTCTGAAAGCGCACACGCTCTACCGGCTTGACCATCAGTATGTTGTCCAGGAAGGCGAAGTGATTATCGTTGATGACTTCACCGGACGCTTGATGAAAGGCCGTCGCTGGTCAGATGGACTGCACCAGGCAGTCGAAGCAAAAGAGGGCGTCAAGATTGAAAAGGAAAATCAGACGCTGGCGACCATCACGCTGCAAAACTACTTTCGTCTTTACGAGAAACTTTCCGGCATGACCGGTACGGCTGAGACTGAGGCGGCGGAGTTTCAGTCAACCTATAAACTCGATGTCATAGTTATCCCAACGCACATGCCGATGGTCCGTAAGGATTTTTCCGATGTGATTTATCGCACGCTGCCGGAGAAGTGGGACGCAGTAATCGAAGAGATAAAGGAGTGCCACGAACGTGGCCAGCCCGCGCTGGTTGGTACTGTTTCAGTTGAAAACTCCGAGCTCATTGCGCGCCGGCTGCAACGCGAGGCCTTGCCGCACAACGTTTTGAATGCGAAATATCACGAGCGTGAAGCCGAGATCGTGGCACAGGCAGGTCGCAAAGGCGCAGTGACGATTGCCACCAACATGGCCGGCCGCGGTACAGACATTCTGCTCGGCGGCAATCCGGATTTTATGGCGCGCGAGTTTCTCAAACAGGAAGAAGTTGATCCTGATGAGGCGAGCGAACAGGAATGGTCGCAAGCGTTCGAACGCGCCAAACGAATTGTCGAAGCAGAGCATGAAGAAGTTGTAAGCATCGGCGGTCTGCATATTTTGGGCACGGAGCGCCACGAGTCGCGGCGCATCGACAATCAACTTCGCGGCCGCGCCGGACGTCAGGGAGATCCAGGCTCGTCGCGCTTCTTCCTGTCGCTTGAAGACGACCTGATGCGCATTTTTGCCGGTGACAAAGTGAAGGCCCTGATGCAGCGGCTGGGAATGGAAAAGGGCGTCGCTATCGAATCTAAGATGGTTTCGAAGCGAATAGAATCGGCACAGAAATCGGTGGAAGGCCGCAACTTCGAATCGCGCAAACACCTGCTTGAGTACGACGACGTCATGAACAAGCAGCGCGAAACGATCTACGGCTTGCGCCGGCAGCTAATGGAAGAGCCCGATCAACGCGAATACTTAATGGGCGATCCGCCGCAGGCTGGAGTGGCTTATGACCTGTTGTCTGATTTGACGAAGCAGTATCTCAATCCAAATGTTTCGCCGGATGATTGGGATATTGAGAACTACAAGATCCAAATCAAAACCATTTACGATTTTGATTCCGATACAGAAGGCATCGACATCCCAAACATGACTTCAGAAGAAGTAACTGACGCCATCTGGGAGAAACTGAAGGTCAAATACGCGGAAAAGGAACAACAGATTGGGCCCGAGGCGATGCGTACTTATGAACGAATCATCATGCTCAATATTATCGACGCGCAATGGAAGGACCACCTGCTTTCGTTGGACCATCTGAAACAGGGAATCGGATTGGTGGGTTACGGCCAAAAGGATCCGCTGGTTGAATATAAGAAACAGAGTTTTGACATGTTTCAGGAGATGCTTGATCGGATCGACACCAGTACGATTCGTTCGCTGTTCAATCTGCAGGTAGTGGCTGAACAACCGCCGGAAGCGATTCGCCAGCGGCGGCCCGCACGCTCCACGTCGATGACTTTTACCGGTCCAAATCAGGGGGCAGCCGCAGCAGGAGAAGAAGCGGGAAAAGTGAAGACCGTTGTGCGCGATCAGCCAAAGATTGGGCGGAATGAACCCTGTCCCTGTGGCTCAGGGAAGAAATATAAGAAGTGTCACGGCGCCGCTGCCTGAGCTGTGATTAACCTCCAGGGCCACGCAGCTGACGGAAACCTGGTCAAGGAATTTCGGCTCGCCCGCAATTCTGAAAATTCTATAGACAAGGCCTCAATGAATTAGATACTTTCATCAAGAGCTAGTTTTTTTGGCGCTACTCGCCTTGAGCACAGAAATAACATCCACAAACCCGACCGTTCGCGCAATCATTGGCGGCACTGCGCCTCAGGCTGCGCGCCTTGCTGCCGCTTCGGGGCTGTTGCCGCTACCGCAGATAGACTTGTTTGAAGTTCTGGTAGCCCTCAGGCAATCGGATGACGCCGAGATTGCCGCCGCTGCTGTCGAAACTCTTCAATCGCAAACGGCAGACGACATTCTGATCGCTGCCAAAGCCGCGGATACGGCGCCGTTGGTCCTTGATTACCTTGCGACTGTCGCCGGCGCCGAGCGGCAGCTTCAGGAAGCGATCGTGCTGAATCACCGCACGCCTGACCGAGCTGTAGCAAATGTGGCTGCGTTGACTGGCGATGAAGCAGTGCTGGAATTGATTGCAGTCAATCAGCAGCGGCTCGTACGATTCCCGGAAATTATTGATGCGATTCTCGCGAACCCAGCGCGATCGGCCGAGGCTGAGCGACGAGCGCAGGAAACCAAACTTGAGTTCTTTGAAAAGGAACGCGGCGCACAACAGATCGCTCAGGAGTTGCGTGCTCGCGGCAAGAATGCGGCGGCTGAATTTTTTGAAAGCGCCGAACTGCAAGGATTAAGTGCGGACGACGCGTGGTCAATCGCGGAACATATCGAGGTTTCAGATGCCGATCTTGACCATTCGTGGCTTCCTGCTGAACGCTACGAAGAACTGGCTGATGAGACGCCCGAGGACCACGCCGCAAACTTTAAGCGAGTCGTTGAATACGAGCGGATCGAAGCGGGCGAAGTGCCGGCGGAGCGAGTTACATTAATTCGTCGCATCATGTTCATGAACGCTAAGGACCGAATGAAGCTGGCGATGAAGGGTGATCGCGAGGCGCGCAGCATTCTAATTCGAGACTCAAATAGAGTGGTGGCAACCGCTGTGATCAATAACCCACGCGTCACCGATCAAGAGGTAGAAAACATCGCGGCCATGCGTACCGTAGCCGACGAGGTGCTGCGACTCATCGCAATTAACCCCGCATGGGCACGGTCCTATACCATCATTCATAACCTGGTGCGCAATCCACGAACGCCTGTTCCGACTGTCGTCAGCACACTTCCTCGCATCCGCAGCAGAGACCTGCAACATCTTTCCCAAAACCGCAATGTTTCTGAGGGCGTGCGTCGCCAGGCGCTCCGTTTAGTGCAAACCCGAGAAGGTCATTAGGAACAGCCAGCTACTCATCCGAAAATGTTACAGAAGTTTTGATGTTGTGCTTGACATGTCACAACGTTTCGGTGTAATTTCACACTGTTAATTGACTGTGAGCGGGAAATCCGGATTCAGGAAAGTGCTGAGTTCGAAGGAAAGCGGCCTTTTTACGTTATTTTTCGCCGCTAGGGTTTTATCTCACCCGCAAGACGCACTGCCTGGTTCACGGGATCGGCCGTAAGTGACGATTCTCAGTTCTTTGCCACCGCCACCGTATTTACCGAACCTGCCGGAAAGTTTGCCCCGCCAATCTTAATTGATTGAGCGGGGCGTCCTCTTTTTTGCGTTGATCTCACCGCTACTTGGGCGTCACTACAACGTCCGAAGCTTCGCTTACCGGCACGTGGCTTGAAGTATCTGCCGGGCTGCTGCTGCCGGTCAGTTCTCTAAAGAGTCGCTCATACTCGTCGACAACTCGCTCCCAATCATAGAATTTCTGGACTCGCAGTTGTGCGCGCTGTCTATAACTCTGTACCAGAGAGCCATCCCGCAAAACTCTTTGTAGCTTCTCGGTCAAATCAAGCTCGTCCGCATAAGCAATACCAGCGTCGCCGATGGCCTCGATGTTTTCCGGAGTGGCGAGCGTCAATACACAGTTGCCATAGCCCATTGCTTCAAGCAAAGCGGGATGCGTGCCGCCTACTTCAGTGGCATGCACATAGCAATAAGCGTTTTGCTGAAGCGCCCGATAATCCTGCCCAAAGACAAACCCGGTAAAAATAATTCGTTTGTCGCCGCGGGCGCGCGCTTTCAAGTCCTTGATGTAGTCGTGTGCATATGGCGCGTCACCAACGATAAGCAAACGATAAGCAGTGCGAACTTTTTTGAAAGCTTCGATAACCAGGCGAGCATTGTTTTCTGGCTCAAGGCGGGACACATACAAAACATAACGGTTTGGCTCGGCTCGCCAACGGCGCACGGCTTTGCGGTCAGGCCGGCGTTCAACTTCAGAGCCGTACGCGATCATTGTTGAGGCTGCGTTGTAACGGGCCAGGTAGTAATCGTGAATGACCTGCGCGTCCGTGACGGTCGCGTTTGGGAGTATCGTCGCGAGCCTTTCGGCCAACAGGTAATAGCGACGGCCCAGCCATCCCCACTTTTTTCTTTTGTGTTCGAGGCCGTCAACATTTATGACGACTGGAGTGCCCGTGAATCGAAGAATGGGAGCGAAAGGTGCGTTGGCTGCGTTGCAGATCAGCGCCACGTCAAATCTGGCTGAGACTGCGTGGACCACCGAAAGAAAGGCATGGACCACCGTATCGAAATACTTATGGCGGATTGTCGGCAGTACCTTGAGGCGAACGCCATGATATTCAAGTTGTCGTGGTGAGACATAGTGCGCCCGACCATAAACGGTGACTTCATGACCGCGCGCAACCAGCCGGGTTGAAAGATGCTCTGCAAATGTCTCAAAGCCTCCGTAGCTGGCCGGTATGCCCCGTGTTCCCAATATGGCGATGCGCATAAAACGATTTGCGAATTTCCTGCGAGCCTTGTTTAGCGAGCGATACGTTTTGAAGAGAATGCTCTCTCGTACACCGCAAGGGTCTGTCGCGCTGTCTCTTTCCAGTCGAACTGTTTCGCACGTTCCAGCCCTTTGACGCGTAGTTTCGCGCGAAAGTCTGAGTCGGTGATCACCTTCTTGATTGCGGCAGCCATGGCGTTTACGTCAAACGGATCGATCATTAGCGCGGCGTCCCCGACAACCTCAGGCAAGCTTGTCTGGTCGCCAACGATGACAGGTGCGCCACACTTCATAGCTTCCAGCGGCGGCAAGCCGAAGCCTTCGAAGTATGACGGATAGATGAAACAAAGCGCTCCTGAATATAATGCGGGCAGATCGGATTCCGGGACATATCCTGTCAGCACTATCGACTCACCACTATCGCTGTCCTTGAGCGACCGAAGTGTTTCCTTATACAACCATGCATTTTTCCCAACTAAAACGAGTTGTGGGAGCTTACCTCCAGCACGTTCGCGGCGCAAGAGTGAATACGCTTCGATAAGCCGACGCAGATTCTTGCGTGGTTGTATCGAGCCAACCGACAGAATGTAATCCCGTTCAATACCGTAAGCGTGTCTAACTCGTTGAAGTTCGTTGTCATCGCGAACCGGCGCAAACGCCGCCGGCGCTGCCAAAGGGACCACGTTAACCAGCTCCGGACGCAAATGATAAGTATCGATTAGATCCATTCGGGCGTGCTCTGAGAGCGCGATAATCTGGGCAGCGGAGCGCGCTGAGCGCCGAACAGTCAGGCGCAGTTGCATACGACTGCGGCGCTTAAACGTTTGCGGCAAATGCTCGAAGGATAAGTCATGAATACTAACAACGACTGGGCAAGGAGAAAAAGGTGGAGCAGTAAATTGTACGTGCAGAACATCGACTCGATTGCGGCGAATTTCAGCGCTTAGTGTTAGTGGAATCCGAACAAAAGGCGTATGGGGCAGGGTCGCGCGTATCTGAAAGTTGGGCCAGCGATTGCTGAAACGGTCTCGAGCTTCACGCGTGGTGACAAAGATAGTGTACTGATTGACCTTATCTATTTCAGCCAGCGCCTCTATCAGATTCGTCGCATAACTTTCGTTACCGCCAAGCCTGGTCCCAACTGAGTGGGCATCAATCGCTATGCGCAACCGCTCTAGACTCCTCGGCAAATTTGACGGGCAAGGACTCTAGTTCTGGAACCAGTGGATAAGCAGGATCGAAGTTTCATCATTCGAAAGAAACCTGTCCAGCCTGGCCCAAGTAGCATAGACTTCAGTCTGTGTTGCCTCACAGGGCACAGACCAAGTCTGTGCCACTAACTACAACTAGTGAGTGTTACTTCTTTCCTGCCGCGGTGGCTTTAGGCTCGCCACCCTGCTGACCACGTGTATCGCGCTCGCGGATGCGCGCCGCTTTTCCGCGCAGGCTACGCAAATAGTAAAGCTTGGCGCGCCGCACGCGGCCTCTTTTTACAACATCAATGTGGTCGAGGATCGTAGCGTGCAAAGGAAAAATTCGTTCGACGCCGACGCCAAAGCTGGTTTTCCGCACCGTGATTGTTTCGCGCGCTCCGCCATGTTTGCGAGCGATGACCACTCCCTCAAAAGCCTGCAAACGCTCCTTGGTTTCCGACTCCTTGATGCGCACATGGACGCGGACCGTATCGCCCGCCTGAAAATCAGGAATGTTATTGCGCAACTGTGTTTGTTCAATGCTGTCTAGTCGGTTCATCTCATCACTCCATTTTCGCGAAACTTATTTCAATAGATCCGGGCGGTTGCGTTTCGTTTTTTTCAATGCTGCTTCACGCCGCCAACGCGCGATTTCAGCGTGATTTCCGTTTAATAACACTTCCGGAACTTTCAATCCTGAAAACTCCGGCGGCCGCGTGTATTGCGGACAATCCAACAAACCTTCGGAAAATGATTCGTTGGTTGTCGAATTCTCGTTCCCGACGGCCCCCGGTAACAAACGAATCAACGCGTCAATGACGACCACGGCGGCCGGCTCGCCACCCGACAGTACATAATCTCCAATCGAGATTTCGTCAGTAACGAGCGCGTCGGCAACTCGTTCGTCGACGCCTTCGTAACGCCCGCAAATTAAAACAAGATGGGACGTTTTCTCGGAAAGATCCCGAGCCGTGGCCTGCGTAAATACTCGGCCTTGCGGCGAGAGCAGAATTACGCGCGTGTGCGGCGCATAATCTTCTCGGCTGGCGGCGCCTGTCAATTCTCTCACTGCTGCAAAGATCGGTTCCGGCTTAAGCACCATCCCTTCGCAGCCGCCAAATGGCCGATCGTCGACGATGCGGTGCTTGTCGCTGGTCCATAGGCGCAGATCGTGCGCCTCTAGTTCAACCAGACCAGCGGCGCGCGCCCTGCGAATGATCCCGTAAGCAAACGTCTCGCGAAAGAAATCCGGGAAGATGGTGATGATGTCGCAACGCAGCACGTTAAAATTTCAAAGACTAGACTAAAGATCCAGTAATCCTTCGGGCGGATCAATCAACACTTCCCTGCGCGAGATATCGATGTTCACCACGATTGACTGAACCATCGGTACTAAATGTTCCCGTGCGCTCTCGTCTTCAACCGCAAGCAACTCGACTCCCCCAGTCCGCAACAAGCCGCTCACGACACCCAGTGTCGGGCCACCTTTGATCACAACCGTGCACCCCTCGAGTTCCCAGTCGTAATACTCATTTTCAGAGAGCGTCATGCGTTCCGCTGCAGGCAACGCAAAATCAAATCCTATTAACGACTTTGCAGATTCGCTGTCGTCGTATCCTGCAAACTTCAAAACTATCCGACCATTTTGAAACCAATGATTTTCAAGTTCGAGCGGCTTTTTCTCTCCGGAACCAACTGCGAATATCGTGGAAATGCGCTCAAATCTTTCGGGAAAATCGGACAAAAGCTCGGCAACAATCTCGCCTTTCAGTCCTCGCGTCCTCGCGGCACGCGCCACCACGATCAGGTCAGAATCAGTCTCCTCGCGTGGCGATTTCATTCCACAATTTCAAGGACAAAACGATGTCTTCTCTTCAAACTTACGGCGTGGGCCAGGGCGCGCAACGCACGCACGGTCCGTCCCTGCCTGCCAATGATTTTGCCCATGTCCCCGGGAGACACGCGAACCTCGATTAACGTTGCCCCTTCACGCTTCACCTCGCGCACGTCCACCGCTTCAACGTCGTCAACCAACGCCCTGACAATCATCTCGACGGCTTCTTTCATATTCTTGGGGAGATCGTCCTAAGCTTCAGGCTGAGCTTGCGCTTGTTGCTTGTCGCTGGCCTTGATCAAACGGCCAACGGTATCAGTCGGTTGCGCGCCTTTGCCGATCCAGTAAAGGACACGATCCATTTTTAACTTAATCTCGGCGGGCTGCTGCGTTGGGTTATAGGTGCCCAGGTTTTCCAGATAGGCGCCGTCCCGCTTTGACTGTTTCTCCTTCACTACCACTCGGTAAGAAGGGCGTTTCTTGGCGCCGGTGCGCATTAACTGAATTGCTAACAAAACTTTTCCTCCACTTCGTATATCAACTAAATACTTTTGAGTGGGCCAGCGACGTGTACCGCCGCCGATCACTGTTTCTACCGCTTGCGTTTCTTTCGTTTCTTCTTAAGTTTCTTCCTCGACGGTGCCGCCGGCAGCGATTTGAGGTCGTCACCGTTATCGCCCAATCCGCCAAGCTCGGGCACGCCCGCCATGCGTCGCATCATTTTGCCTTTGAGACCGCCGCCACCGAACATTCCCGAGCTGCTCAACTGCCTCATCATCTGTCGCATCTCGACATATTGCTTGATGAGCTTATTCACTTCGGCGACTGACGTTCCCGAACCTCGCGCAATGCGCCGCCGCCGGTTGGCATTTAATATCCTGTGGTCCGTTCGCTCGGTGCGCGTCATTGAGTCGATGATTGACTCAGTACGCTTCAGCTCCTGCTCCATCTGCTTCGTCTGTTCTTCATCCATTTGCGGCATGCCCATGCCGCCCAGAAGCTGATCCGGAAGAAGCTTCATGATTTTTGAGAAAGAGCCGAGCTTCTTCACCTGCCGCAGCTGCGAACGAAAGTCATCGAGAGTGAACTCGTTTTTCTGAAGCTTCTTTAACTGTTCTTCTGCCTCAGACTGATCGACTTTCGACTGGACCTCTTCGATGAGCGATAAAACATCGCCCATGCCGAGAATTCGCTGCGCCACGCGATCCGGATAAAACGGTTCCAGCGCATCGTACTTCTCGCCCACGCCGACGAATTTGACGGGCTGGCCGATGACCTGCTTGATGGAAAGCGCTGCACCGCCGCGGGCATCGCCATCCATCTTTGTCAGCACCACGCCGGTGATACCGATGCGTCGATGAAACTCTTCAGCAGAACGAACCGCGTCCTGGCCCGTCATCGCATCAGCAACAAACAGAATTTCCACCGGATGCGTTTCACTCTTGATGTTGACGAGTTCCGTCATCAACTCTTCGTCGATATGAAGGCGCCCTGCCGTATCGATCAGCAGCGTATCGAAGCCGGTTTGTTGTGCGTGCTTTAAAGCTCCACGCACCAGCGTCAGCGGATCGTTAGTATCGGATTGTTCAAAGATCTGTTGGCCAGTGGCCCTGGCGATAACCTTAAGTTGCTCGCGCGCTGCCGGCCGGTAAACGTCAACCGACAGCAACAGTGGTTTGCGGTCCTGATTGGCCGCAAGCCAGCGCGCAATTTTCCCTGTCGACGTCGTCTTGCCTGAACCCTGCAGGCCCACGATCATGACGACGTTGGGGATCTGTTTGGTAAAGACCAGACGCGAAGACTGGCCACCCAGCAGGTCGACCAGTTCGTCGTAAACTATTTTGACGACTTGTTCGGAAGGCTTAAGTTCCTGCCAAACCTGTTGTCCTTCGGCTTTTTCCTTGACCGAGACAATAAAGTCTTTGGCGACTTTATAGTTAACGTCGGCCTCAAGCAGCGCCAGACGAATCTCGCGCAATGCCGCGTCAACGTGCTCTTTCGTCAGCACGCCTTCGCCGCGCAGATTCTTGAGTGTCCTTTTTAGCTTGTCCGATAAGGACTCAAACATAGATCACTCGGGCGAAGTTTCGTGCCCACGACGGAAACGGAGATGATAGCGGCCAGCCTAAAAGGGTGTCAAGGAAAGGGGCTTTAATTCACTGTGATACTGACACTTCTCGGTAGTTGGGGTTGTAAGCGGTCATTGACCATCAATACCTATCGCGCGCGTGCCCGCCCTTGCCCGAACCGAGCAATTGCGACCTTGACGATCCGCCTGAGTCTAATTCCAGGTGCAACAAACTGGAAGCACGCGATGAGCGCGGCAATTACTGCTCTTTTCCGAAATAAACTGGGGGAAAGACCATGGACGCTTAATGTTACATGTGCTAAATTCTACGCTGTTTGCAACCTTCGTGATACGCGGTTTTGTGGGGAATTGCGGTCACACTAAAAACCTTCCGCCGCTAAATCGCAGTTCGGCATGAAAAGCTCTATGAATTGAGCGTCTTAGAAGACTGAATGGTCAAAAAAGCAGGCTCCAGAACCGGAGATTCGGCGCCAAAACAATCCTCAAGCAGAAAAGGTGTGGTCGATCTCGCCGATGCACGCGTGCGTTTGAGCTCACGTTCACCACAGGCCCCAAGCCAAAACCTGATCGAAGAGTTAGACGAGATTCGATCCCTACTGGATCAGGGTTTGTCTGCCGAAGCAAAAACACGTCTCGCTTCCCTTATCACAGCCGCTCGCAACAGTCCTTCGATCCTGGCTCTGGCGCGCTGTGCGTTATCCACCGCGCTGGAAATGCAGGGACAGTACCGCGAATCATTAGCAGCAGTGTCGATGTACGAGTCTCCGGAATCCAGAGAGAAACTGGATCAGCAAGCTATTCAATCGCTCAAAGTGCAAATTGGCCTCTCCTACAACTATAACGGAGATCATCCGAAGGCGATCTCAATCCTTAAAGGAACGTTGCGCGAGTTTGAAAGCACTCCTGAACAAAATATTGCTCCCATTTATTCGGCGCTCGCGCGGGTCTATCGCAGTATCAGCGAATACCCCATTGCACTTGATTATGCGCAACGGGCTCTGGAGCATTTCCGGCAGTCAGGCGAATGGCGCGGCTTGGCGGAAGCATATTTCGGCATTTCGCTGGCCCAGGTTCAGGAAGGCGATTATGAAACTGCGCTTGAGAATTTGCAGCAGGCACTAAAGCTCGTCGGCGATCATCCGGCAAGTTATAGCCTCGGCCGTATCTACTCAAACATGGCTGGTGTTTGCTGGTTCCTGAAACGGCCGCAGGAAGGAATTCGCTATCTCGAAAAGGGGATCGCGTATTACGAACGCACGGACCACAAAGCGACTGCCGCAGATGGGTATAACAATCTGGGTATCAACCTGATTCTGATTGGGCAGTGGGGAAAAGCGCAGGAGGCTTTGCAGCGCGCGCTTGAGTTGGCCACCGAAGCCGATGAATGCGCCGAAAAGGTACCGATGATTTTGGACTCGCTCGGCGAATTGCTGATGCTGCGCGGTGAGCTGGACCAAGCCAAGGATTATCTGCAGCGCGCTGTTGCGCTGGCGACCGACGACGGAAACAAGTGGTATGCGTGCCAGGCGTTTAGAACCCTGGCTCGTTGCTACCTCGCCATGGAAAATCATGCCAAGGCCCTGGCAAAAGCCCAGGAAGCATTGGCGTTGGCCGAGGCAATCGGCGATCGACAGGGTATTTCGGATTCGCGGCTGATACTCGCGGAGGCCCACTTGCGCAATGGCGAATCTGAGAAGTGTTCACAACAACTCGCCAAGCTGGAGGAGGAAACAACCGAGTCCGCAACTGACATGGGATTTGCGGGCGAGTCGCAACGACTGTCTGGCATGTTGGCCATGCTGAAATCGGATTTTTCTTCAGCGGCCCAACACTTCGGCAGTAGTGTTTCCATCTTTGACATGCTGGGCGATCGCTATCGCGCGGCACGCGCGCACAGCGAATTGGGGCGCGCATACGCGGTGAGCCAGCCTAGTCGCGCAATTGAACACCTCTCGCGTGCGGTCAACGCTTTTCGCGAACTGGGAGCAAAACTCGATCAGGCGCGCGCGGAAGCGGCGCTTGCGAACCTGGATCGCAGCACGCCGGAAAGAAGCGAAGAACAGTCGGCATTGACCCAGTTGCTCACTCTGCGCCTGGCTGAGGCAGTAACGTCCCGCGAACTTCTGCTGCGCGAGCTGGCAGCGATCATGCGTCAGGAGACCAGCGCCAAATGTGTCATGATTACGGAACCCGGCGACCACAATGAACGACGCGTGGTTATTGCCCAGGGTTGCACCCCGGCCGAAAGCACAAAGCTTGCAAGCCAGATGGACCAGAACGAAGACGAGGAATCGCAAGCGGCATTTGCAAAGAAAAATGACGCGGTGCTGTTGCAGCTTCGTCCCTCGCACGCACAACCGGCCACGCTTTATCTCTCGCCGCGCAGCCGGGCAAAACTTCCCGGCGGCCTTTCTCTCGATCCACTAATGCGCGTTGCGGAACTCGGCATGGATGTTTGCGCACTGCGCAGCGGATCCCAAAAAGGCTCGCGCGTGCAGCAGCCGGCAGAACTTACCGGCGCCAGTCTGATGCCCGGCTTCATTCATTCAAGTCCGGCAATGACAAAATTGGTAGAGGAAGTTCACAAGATCCGATCGTCTGATGTGACGGTGCTGGTTACCGGAGAATCAGGCACCGGGAAGGAACTGGTCGCGCGCGCGATCCATGCGCTTTCCTCGCGCCGTTCCAAGGTCTTCGTCCCCTTCAACTGCACTGCGGTGCCGAAAGAGCTTTCGGAAGGCTATCTTTTTGGTTATCGGCGCGGCGCGTTCACCGGCGCGGTCACGGATTCAGCCGGCGTCATTCGCACGGCCGGAGGCGGCACGCTTTTCCTCGATGAGATTGGCGACCTGCCTCTCGACGTGCAGCCGAAACTACTGCGATTTTTGCAGGAAGGCGAGATTCAACCACTGGGTGAACAGCGCCCGATCAAGGTGGACGTGCGCATCATCGCTGCCACCAACACCGATCTCGAGGAGATGGTCGCCCAGGGAAAATTTCGCGAAGACCTCTATTACCGGCTTAATGTGATCCGGTTGCGCGTGCCGCCGCTCCGCGAACGGCGTTCGGAAATTCCCACCATCGTCAACTACTACATCAATCACTATTCGGCGAGATTTGGCCGCAACAATATTCAAATGACGCCGCAGGCCGTGGACCTGCTGATGGTCAGTGATTGGCCAGGAAATGTGCGGCAACTATGTAACGAAGTGCAGCGCGTTGTGGCTCGCGCCGAAGACTCAGCAGTAATTACACCCGATCAACTTTCCCCTGAGCTAAAGCGCACTTCTTCTCCAACCACGCCGACCGCTTCCGTTTCTTCGTTAAGCTCCATGCCCGGGGCGGCTTCGCAAAACCTAACGCTCGCGGATGCCCTTGAGGAAGTGGAGCGGCGCATGATCGCAGACGCCTTGCGCAAACACGGCGGCAACATCTCTCGCGCGGCTCGTGAACTCGGCCTGACTCGACGCGGCCTCTACCTCAAACTCGAGCGTTATCAACTCAGCGCCAGCGCCTAACAACAAGAACTACTCTCTTAGGGTTCGTCCGCAGGGCAGTTGTTTTATTTTCTCTCATTCAATTGACGTAGATCCTTTCGTCATTAGAATAAAGCTCATAGACTTGACTGTTGCGCGTGGGTACCAACGTGAGACATCGAGTTAAAAACGACGGCGTAATGCTGTGGGGTGATCCCCTCCGGCATTGCGCCGTTAGTTTTTTCCGCGAGAATTAAACTTTCACCGCACCTCACTCCCTACGCCGTCTCCTCGGAACACGTCAGAGAATCCTTCCAAAGCGCCAAAGTTGTGGTCCGAAAAGCAGTCTGCTTCACTGCTAAGGCTGAAAAGTAACGCCAGCATGAACAGGAGACACCTCACCAATGAGTACCTTCACGTAGGGCGTCGCCAATCCGGGAGTAAGGACGGGCGACGCCCTTTAGTGTGTTTGCGAGTCTCAGAATCGAATCAGTGACAGCAGTTTCCAAAGCACAACGGCTAAATTCAAAACCTGGGTAATGGTTTTCAGGAGTTCTGAGGTTGAGGTTGAGGGTGGGTTGGTTTTTCGGTGAGAGGTTTCAGACATCAATCGGTTTCCTATTTCGGTCAGATTTGCCCTTAGAGGGGCTTACGGTAATTACTGCACGTCTAAGATCGGTTGATTTCAGATCCGACGCCGTGAGGAAAGCCCCGAAGGCTAATAGGAAGTTAAAGGTTTGTTTGGCGGTGCGAAAGAGGGGTAGATCGTGCAGTTAGCCCGCTTGCCCAAAAAGTCCTGAGTCTGCCCAAAAAGTCTGGCCCGAAAATCAGTCTGCCCAAGAAGTCACCCCGAAAACCGACTTATTAGGCAAAGTCAAAGCAGTGGATACTCAGTAACCACTGTATATTTCGTTGCCAAGTAGTTCCAACCTTCTTTCCGAGCTCACAAAGCGGCGAAAAATCTGGAGTTTTGGGAACTTTTCGCGCGCACGCCGGGCTCAAGGCAGCTTCTTGGATACCGCGTATCCAAATTTACGGTTTCTGCCGGCGAAGCTAGGCCCTTACCTTACATCGCCCTTAAGTCTAATTATTCTTCAACTTGGAAGGGGAAAAAAGTGTTTCCAGGAAGTGGCACAAGGGTTGAAATAGGAAAGACCACCACGAGTAAGAAAGATTGAAAGGAACCACTAAAAATGTTGCGCAAAATCACAACCTATCTCAGCCTCATTAGCCTGGTGGCAGTAACTCTCGCCCCGGCCATGACCGCGTCTGCTGCCTCTCGAAATGGCAATCAACAGCGCCATGTCGAAAAGAAGGCCGCCCCGGAATTTTCAAAAACCAATGGCTCGACTGCCACCGTTCGCGTGCTAATTCAAACCAAAGGCACGCCGAGTGCGAATCATGACAGCGCGTTGACTCGTGCACACGGAAGCAAGCGCGCCAGCTACGACGCACTCAACACGATCGTTGCAGACGTTCCGCTGAATGAGGTTGCTGGTCTCGCCGCTCGGTCCGACGTTCTCTATGTGGCCCCGGACCGCCCAGTGCGAGCGCAGATGAACTTGACGAACGATACGACGGGCGTGACGCAGGTACAGGCTGGACAGCCAAGCGCATCTGGCGTTGACGGCAAAGGCGTATCAATTGCGATTCTCGACAGTGGCATCAGCGCAAATCATCCCGACTTTGTAACGAATAATAAGTCTCGTGTCATCGCATCAGTCGACTTCAGCGGCAGCAAACGCAGCGGCGATGCTGATGGCCACGGAACCGGCGTAGCCGGCGTAGCAGCAGGGAGTGGCGCAACCTCCGGCGGTTATGCAGCAAACTACGCCGGCGTCGCTCCGGGCGCCAACCTGATTGACGTTCGCGTGCTTGATGAGAATGGTGTTGGCCGCACCAGTAATGTCCTGGCCGCAATCAACTGGATGATTCAAAACCGCGCCCTCTACAACATCCGCGTGGCAAACCTAAGCTTGAGCATGCCGGTCCGGGAATCCTTTCACGCGGATCCTCTCTGCAAGGCGGTTGAGTTGGCAGTACGGTCAGGAATCGTGGTGGTTTGCAGTGCCGGCAATCTAGGCCGCACCGATGTCATCACCGGCTACAACGCCGATGGCTCGGCAATTTACCAGATGGCCTACAACACAATTGGCAGCCCGGGCAACAGCCCTTACGTCATTACCGTCGGCGCTACGGACAGCCACGAGACCGTGCGTCGTTCAGACGATACGATTGCCTCGTTCTCATCCAAAGGACCGACCCGTTTCGATCATCTCGTTAAGCCCGACATCGTGGCCCCAGGGCGCCGTATCGTCGCGGCCATGTCGCAGGAAGTGAACACGACGCTGGCCACCGAATATCCGGCGAGAGTAGTGCAGCCGGTTTCATCCAGTGCCGCACACAATGTTTACTTCAACTATTCCGGAACGTCTTTCTCGGCTCCCGTCATCGCCGGCACTGTGGCGCTGATGCTCGATGCCAACAAATCTCTCACCCCGTCGCTGGTTAAGGCGATCCTCGTAAAGACTGCGCAGGCGTTGCCGAACTCAGGCAGCAAAGCGCAGTCTTTGTTCTCTCAAGGCGCTGGCCTGGTTAATGCCGGCGCGGCAGTTAATTTCGCCCGCGCTGTTGTTCCCAATGCGGATCATCTGGTAGCCGGAAGCAAGGTCCTGCGCGGCAACAATACGCTGAAGTCTTTTGGAACGATAACCATCGGCGGCGAAAACGTGAAGTTAAGCAGCCGGGTTATTTATGCGGACGGCGTACTCTTTAAGAACCAGCCGGTGCTGACGGACGGCATCATGCTCAGCGATGGCATCATGCTTAGCGACGGCATCATGCTCAGCGACGGCGTCCTCATCGGTGACGGCATCATGTTGAGCGACGGTATTATGTTGAGCGATGGCATCATGCTGAGCGATGGCATCATGCTTAGCGACGGCGTGCTGGTTGGCGACTCGGTAATGCACGGCGGCCGCGCAGTCCTGAGCGATGGCATCATGCTCAGCGATGGCATCATGCTCAGCGATGGCATCATGCTTAGCGATGGCATCATGCTCAGCGATGGCATCATGCTTAGCGACGGAATCATGTTGAGTGACGGCATCATGCTTAGCGATGGCATCATGCTCAGCGACGGCATCATAAACAGCGACGGTCACCTCTACAAAGACGGCATCATGTTGAGCGATGGCATCATGTTGAGCGATGGCATCATGCTCAGCGATGGCATCATGCTTAGCGACGGCATCATGCTCAGCGATGGCATCATGCTCAGCGACTAAACTTACAAGAACCCGCGACTCAAGGGGATAATTCATGCGGGCGAAGTTAAGAACTTCGCCCGCT
>JACCVY010000198.1 GCA_013697915.1 Blastocatellia bacterium
CCGGGCCAGGCGTCGTGTTGTCCTGCGCTTGAGCCTGCGTGCCAAAGAAACCAAGCACCAAAAGCAATGCAATTAGAGAGCCTCTTCTCATTGTTTTGTTTTCCTTTTTGTTTGGGGAATCGGTAAAACAAGGCGCTTGTATGCTAATTCCAGCAGAGAGTCAATAAACAAATCGATTTTCATACTTCCCTCGAGCACCGACGCTACGTTTAATGTCTGGCCGATCTGGGAGATGGTCGCCTGCGTTCCCTTGAATGAAAATGCTGATGTTCGCGCCGCGACTCTCAGGCCCCGAATCTTCGACAGCACGTTTAGCAGTTCTTCTGCCAACCCGTCGGAAAAGTAATCGCCGTCTTCGCTGCGGCTCATATTCAGAAACGGCAGCACGGCGATTGTGTTGCCCGTTTCGGTCTGTGTGGTAGCCGGTGTTTTGAATATCTGCGTTTGGGCGTCGGCACTCTTGTCCGACGGCGAGGTGCGTCCGAGTTCGGCTTCGAATTCAAGCCGCTTGCTTAACGCCTTGAGATCGCGGATGAGATCTCTTGCGCTTTGGTAGCGCTCATCGGCCTTTTTCGCCAATGAGAGATTGACGATCCGCTCGACCTCGGCCGGAAGACCTCTGGCAAAGTGTGACAACGGCATCGGCTGTTTCTCAAGGATCGCAACGATAGTGTGGTTGATCGTGGCGCCCGTGAATGGCCGCCGTCGCGTCAGGAGTTCATACAAAACGACCCCAAGACTGAAAATATCAGCCCGGGAGTCGACTCCTTTCCCGCGCGCTTGCTCAGGAGACATGTACCCGGCCGTTCCCACCATCATCCCTGCCTGCGTCTGCAATTGCCTGTGGGCAGCATCTTCCGAGTGAGAAGACTTGCTACTTGTCGAAGCTTGCTCCGAGATTTTTGCCAGGCCGAAGTCCAGCACCTTTACGTAACCGTCGTCGCGGAGCATCACATTTTCGGGTTTGATGTCGCGATGGATGATACCGGCGTCGTGTGCAGTCTGCAGGGCCGAAGCTATCTGGATCGTGATCTCGATGGCATCAGATAGCGGGACGCTGCTTTCGTCGATCAATTCACGCAAGGTCTTGCCCTTAACAAACTCCGACGCGAGAAAGTGAACGCCCTTCTCTTCGCCAAATTCGAACCGTCAGTATGTTTGGATGATTCAACGCGGACGCGGCTTGCGCTTCGCGCTCAAACCTCAAGAGGCGGTCGGTGTCCGCGCCAATGCTTTCCGGCAGAACTTTCAACGCAACCCTGCGCCCAAGCCGCGTGTCTTCGGCTAAGTACACCTCACCCATCCCGCCCGCCCCAAGTTGCGAGCGGATTTCGTAGCGACCGAGTCGGGTGCCTGTATTAATGGAGGTGGTCAACGCTTTCTCAAAAAGGTTTTCACGAGACTGAAGCCCGCTCATCTTAGCCGCGTTAACCTGGGCGCGCTAGGGCTGGGAACTCTTGGCAGGAGTGTTGTCGGTGTAGCTGCTTGGCCTTGTGTGTTCTTCTGTGAACGACGGGAGAAAATTCTTGCAAAACCTTTATTCATCGGTTCGATTCCGATCTCCGCCTCCAAATTCTTTCCACAACTAATCGAGTCTGATTGACGACCCGCTGCTGCAGATTGGAACTCGGCGGCGGCTTATAGTCCTCGGAAATGCCGGGCTTTGTTCACTCCCACGGCAATCTAACTTTTGCTGCGCCTGGTTGGTGCATTCTTATCCTGAGCCCGCTCGTCAATACCTGCTACTTTCGCGCCTGCCTCTGCTGCTCCTTTGACGGCCCCTGCGGCAGCGCCTTTGATCACCTCACTGGCAATCTTTTTGGCTTTCGTTAACACTTTCTTGGTCGAAATCTTTTGCCCCTTCTTCCTGGTGGCGCCTTTCCTGGCGCTCCCGGAAGACTTCTTTTTTACCGCTGATTTCTTCGTTCTTTTCTTTGATGGCATTTCGTGCTCCTCCATTTTAAGGGTAAGACAATTGAGCTAAACCTGCGATAGGGGTAGCGACGCCGAATTACAGACGCCTTCATTTCCGTTAACGCACAGGTAGCATTGATGCGTACCGTTGCCGGCTATTTTCCTCAGATCATTTCTTCCTGGCTGCCTGCTTTTTCGTCGTTTTCGACTTTACGCGTTTAGTACTTCTTTTCGAGGCACGCTTGTTTGCTCCTTCTCCTACCTGCGCCAACAACTCAGAAAACTCGAAGCCGAATAACTCCTTTATTTTGGCATCGAGTGCAGGCATCACCAGTCCTTTTCCCAACGTTGACATTTCATCGACCATGCTGTCAGCAAAGGCGATGACAGCTGTTTGTTTGCCGCCCTTGGTATTCTTGTGAGCGAACCCGAGCGTGTACCCCAGAGCGAAGCCGGCTGACAGCGCGCCCAGACTCCAAACCAGCGGCTCCTGCTGAAACTCTTCGCGATAGTCAAGAACCCCGGTAACAGTCTTCTTGACGGCACTGACTTCCTGACCGATGGTTTCTTTAATCTCATCTACGGTCTCGGCCAGAGATTCGCGCGTTCGCTCCATCTGGCGCTGAAGTTCTCGCTTACTCGGCTCGCGATTCTCTTCGCTTTCTCTGGCTGCGCTGCTCACTTTAGCCATGTCGCACCTCGTGGTGGGTCTGCACCGTCATTACCTCTTCCGTGCTTACTCTTGTCGCGCCTGTTCTACTAGACGTTCGCTTGGCATTGCACCTTTGTGTTCCAGCCGTTCCTCGCATAATGATTCGTCTCGCGCAAATGCGGACGAGCATTGGCTAACTCACCCGCAACGATGCAAGCCCTGCCACAAATTCGAACACCCATCGGCTTCTTTGACTCGACTAGCAAGATCGATGCCAAGCGCGGGTCACATCAATAGCGGTGATCCAGTGCGATTCGTTGCGTGTTAAACGTTGAGCTCCTGCTTACGCTGGCTTATTCTATTAGTTGTCCCCGCAGCATTCTCACCATTAAGCCGTCTCTCCTAAAACTGTTTTTGCATAAAACTTCTCTCATACGGTGAGGACTCAAGTGAAAGCAAAGTCTCAAATAGATAGGTCGAGCCAAAGCCGCTCGCGGGATCAAGCGCGTGTGCTGTTGATCACAGACGAACCTCTCGTTCAGTTTCCGGCAACACTCGAGGTGGCCGGAATTCACCTCGCAGGTATATGCAATGCCATCGCAGCGCCGATATTGCTCCGCCGCTCGCGCCCTCAACTCGTTATTGCCAACGTTCCATTTAAGGGTATGTCGATCCAGGAGCTCGCACGAATGCTCGCTGAAAGTCAGGATTTCGTACCCTTGATATTAGCCGGAGAAGAAACATCCACATTGGAGTTGCGTCGAGCGGCAATGTCAGCTGGTGCATTCGACTACTTCCAACTTCCGGCCGAGGTTGATCTCTTAATTCCGAATGCTATTCAATTGATCAACCTGCGTCAGAGGATGGACCGGCTTCGCGGCGAAGCTGATCTTGACCATTTGACAGGCCTGGCAAATCGTCGCCGCTTTCGAGTCGCGCTGTCTCGGGAGGTCGAGAGATGGCGTCGCTATGGCGCGCCCTGCGCCTTGCTTTTACTCGATATTGATCACATGAAGAAGATCAACGACACGCACGGGCATCCTGCCGGCGATCTCGTCATCCGCCAGATTGCTGACACATTAATCAGAGTCTCGCGTGACAATGACACTGCCGCACGATTGGGCGGTGAAGAGTTTTCTTTGTTATTGGCAGGGACAGACGAGGCGAAAGCTGAGCTGGCCGCTAATCGCTTGCGAGCGATCCTGGCTGAGCAACCGATCGAAGGAGTGGGAAACGTTACGGTGAGCATCGGCGTTGCTGCCTGTCCCGCTCACGCGAATTCCGAGCGGACACTCTATGCCGCCAGTGACGAAGCACTTTATGTCGCGAAAAATAAAGGCCGCAATCGTGTTGCTGTAGCGCCGCAGATCTCGTAGTGCATTGATCGTCCTGCGCGAGTCGAACAGATGTTTACCGTTTGCTCAATCCTCGCTCTTCTTTTTTAACACTCGCGGAAACGCTTTACGCGTCTTCCATTTCCCGCTACGCTTTGCAAAACATCATGCAGTTTCAAGCGCCCCCGGCTCTGGGCAATCAATACGAAGATGATTCAGTCCTGCGCTCTTATTTAAGGCGGAGCATTCCCTCCGACGTGCTGCGCGAAATTGAACCGACGCTCGTGGAGATGGGAAAACTCGCCGGCGGTGAGCTTTATCAGTTGCAACTCGCCGACAGACTCAACGAGCCGACGCTCACGCAGTGGGATGCTTGGGGAAATCGAATCGATCGGATTGAGTTGACGCCTTTGTGGCGCGTCGCCGAACGCATCGCAGCGGAGCACGGTATTGTCGCGACCGCTTACGAACAAAAGCACGGCCGGTTCTCGCGCATGCATCAGTGCGCGCTCGCCTATCTGTTTACACCTTCAACCGACATCTACAGTTGCCCTTTGGCGATGACCGACGGAGCGGCGCGCACACTGCTGGGTTCCGGTAACAGAGCCCTGATCGAACGCGCTGTGCCGCACCTTACCAGTCGCGATCCAAAAGAGTTTTGGACCAGCGGCCAGTGGATGACCGAACTCACCGGCGGCTCGGACGTAGGCAAATCTGAAACGATCGCCAAGCCTGATCCAGATTTAACTCGAAACTCGAAACCCGGAATTCAAAACTGGTTGCTCTACGGTCGCAAGTGGTTCACCTCCGCTGCTACTTCCCAGATCGCTCTGACCCTGGCACGACCCGAAGGCAATCCCGCCGGCGGACGCGGACTCGCGCTCTTCTATCTGGAGATGCGAGATGAGCAGGGCCGCCTGCGCAACATCTCAATCGATCGTTTGAAAGACAAGCTCGGCACGCGCAAAGTTCCGACGGCGGAATTGACACTGTACGGCACACCGGCGCAACTGGTTCTGGGGACTGCCGACGGCGTGCGCAACATCGCGCCGTTGCTTAATATCACGCGGCTCTGGAATGGCATTAGCGCCGTTTCCCTGATGCGTCGCAGCATCGCACTCGCGCTTGATTACTCGCACAATCGCTCGGCCTTCGGAACGCTGCTTTCTGAAAAGCCTTTGCACATGGACACGCTGGCCTGGTTGCAGGCTGAAACAGAGGCGGCCTTTCATCTCGCCTTTCTGGTCGCTGAACTAACGGGACGCGCCGAGACCGGAGAAATAGATGAAGAGCAAACTTTGTTGCTGCGTCTGCTCACGCCCTTAATGAAGCTGACGACGGGCAAGCAGGTCGTGGCCGTTGTCAGTGAAGCACTCGAAGCCTTTGGCGGCGCAGGCTACGTCGAGGATACGGGGTTGCCCATGCTCTTGCGCGACGCACAGGTGCTGCCGATTTGGGAAGGAACAACGAACGTGCTGGCACTGGATGCGCTGCGCGCTTTAGGTGCCGATGACCGAGCGTTCACAGCGCTGAAAGTATCAGTGACCCGCTGCCTTGCCTCTGTTCATGACCAGCGCCTCGCTGAACCGGCGAGGACCGTGCAAGCGGCATTAACGCACGCCGTAAGCTGGTTGGCTGAGGCAAGGAAGGCAGGAACGCCGGCGTTGGAAGCCGGCGCGCGCCGTTTCTCACTCACACTGGGTCGCGCAACGGAACTGGCGCTGCTGTGCAGGCACGCTCAATGGTCACAGGAAAACGAAAGCGACGCTCGGGCCACCAAAGCGGCCCGCCGGTTCGGAGCCTCCGGAATCGATCTTCTAGCCGCAGCGGACTCAGACCTGTAAGGTAAATAGTTTGCAAAGCAAAAAGGGAAACCACTCATCGTGATTTCCCTTTAGTTGATTTTGAGCCGACGATCGCAACTAACAGTTTGCTTTACGTCTCGCGCGAACTAACAGTTTGGCTTGCTTAGTTTCGCCTTAACTAACTTGTGCTTTGGCGCTGGCGTGTTTCTCGATCATGCGCGAGATCGAATCCTTGCTGGTAGCGCCGACGACGCGTTCCACTTCTTTCCCACCGCTGAACAGAATCAAAGTTGGAATGCCTTTGATGCCGTAACGCTGGGCCGTCCCGGTATTGTCATCGACATTTACTTTCACCACTTCCGCGGTCTCGGCGTACTGGTCCGCAATGGCGTCGATGGTTGGCGCAATCATGCGACAAGGCGCACACCACTCGGCCCAGAAATCAACCAGCACAGGTTTGGCCGATTGCAAAACGTCTTTTTCGAATGAACTGTCGGTTGCGTACTTTACTTTCTCACTCATTTTCTTTCTTCCTTGATTCCTAGAATTTCCAAATGCTACCCGGTTGTTAACGCTCCCGGTTCTAACCCTTTCGCGCTCAGTGCGGGCGAGACGCCCGCGATCCCAGGCGTTACTGGCGCTGGCCTTCGATAAAGCTCTTCAACACTCGGGCGCGCGACGGGTGACGAAGTTTCCTCAATGCCTTCGCTTCAATTTGGCGAATGCGTTCGCGCGTCACGTTAAAGTCTTGCCCAACTTCTTCCAACGTGCGTTCATGCCCTTCCCTGTCGAGGCCGAATCGCATGCGAATCACACGCTCTTCGCGCGGACTCAGGGTTTGCAAAACATCGCCAGTGATTTCACGCAGGTTTGATGTAATCACTCGCTCAGCCGGGCTGGTGCTCGACTTGTCCTCGATCAAATCGCCAAGCTGTGAATCGCCGCTCTCGCCGATTGGTGTCTCCAGCGAAACTGGCTGTTGCACCAGCTTGCGCGCCTTGCTGACTTTCTCAACGGACATGCCCATCTTTTTGGCAATTTCTTCCGTAGTCGGTTCGCGGCCAAGCTCGCGCACCAACTCGCGCGACGTGTTGCGAAGCTTGTTAATCACTTCGATCATATGCACCGGAATGCGAATCGTGCGTGCCTGATCGGCGATGGCGCGGGTAATGGCCTGGCGAATCCACCAGGTCGCGTAAGTGGAAAACTTATAACCGCGGCGCCACTCAAACTTGTCCACGCCCTTCATCAGGCCGAGGTTCCCTTCCTGAATCAGATCCAGAAACTGAAGCCCGCGGTTCTGATACTTCTTCGCGATTGAAACCACCAGGCGCAGATTGGCTTCGGTCAGCTCGTGCTTCGCCTGCGCTGCCTGCGCTTCGCCAGTCACAATCATCTGATGCGATCGTTTGATCTCCAGCGGCGAGACATGGTGCTCAACTTCAATCTCTTTCAAACGGCGCTTGGCCGCAGAAATGTGCTTGCGAAACTCCTTGGCATCGTCCGCCTTGATTCTTTTCTTAGTCAGCTTCGCGTTGTTAGCTTCAATCTCGCGTTCGAGCGTTCGGGTTTCTCTGTGAATAGTGGCAATAGAATTTATCAGGCGTTGGCGAACTGCTTCCTTCAGACGAAGCACGCCGATTTCCTGCACAATCTCGAGCCGAGTGCGCGCCACCTTGCGCCGCAGCCGCAGCAACTTCTTCGAAGTTTTGCCGCCCTTCACCTTCTGCTGGGCGGTTAGTTGGGCCAGCTCTTTCAATCCGCGCTTATAAAGCTTGCGGATATTCCCAATGCCTTCGATAGTCCACTGAAAATATTCTTCGGTCTTGTCTTCGTGCTCTTCAGTTTCTGTCTGATCGGAAAAGTTGATTACGTCACGAATGCCAATCGTGCCGGCTTCCAGCTCAGTTGCGATTTTTAGAAGTTCCGCAACGGCAATCGGCGATCGGCTGATTCCCTTTTGCGCCCGCTTTTGTCCCCATTCAATTCGCTTGGCGATTGAAACTTCCTGCTCGCGCTTGAGCAAGGGCACCACGCCCATTTCGCGCATGTACACGCGCACTGGATCCGAAGTCTTATCCAGTTCACCTGCGGATAGATCGAGCTCCATTTCTTCCGGAGCATTGTCATCATCTTCAACGCGCGCGGTTGCGGAAGATGGCTCGCCCATTACGGGCTCGTCAGTTTCGGTACCGGAGATGCCCGCGGTTGCGAGCTTTTCCAGAACCTCATCGATATCTTCGATTGAAACGGTATCGTCCAGCAGCTCTTCATGAGCCCCGGAAAAATCTGGTTTCACCGACTCCATCGGTTCAACCCCATCCTGATCTTTTGGAAGCCTAGCCAATTTCAGACCGTCCTTTCGCGCGATGTTGTTTTTTCGTTGAGGAGAGAACCGCGCAACGTTGTCTCTCTCGAATCTCTGTCCATAATACGAAGACGTTCATTCCCTAGTTTCTTACAGATACCGACTGCAATCTCGCCACCTGCTTCCGCTTGCCGTTCGCTGTTACCCTCGCGCTTTTGCTGTTCGTTGCACCGGTACAAGGCTGCAAACGAGACACGACGTCTCTTAATGTCATGTTTGCCAAAACGCGCTCGACCGCCGAGTCCACCTCATCCAACACATCGTTGAGCACTGAGCCAATGTTTACGCCGACCGGACAATCGGGGTTAGGCGGGTGACGATGTAAGGAAAAGACGCCGCGGCTTTCAACCGCCTGATAAATATCGAGCAGCGTTATCTTTTCAGGCAGTCGGGCGAGTTTCGAACCACCCATCGAGCCAGTTTGTGAAACAACCAGGTTGGATTCCGCCAACTCACACAGCATTCGCCTGATTACGACGGCGTTGGTATTGACGCTCTCCGCCACTTGCTCGGATTTCAAAGGCTCTTCATCAGCCCAAGCCATAAGCGTGAGAACGTGAACAGCCACCGCGAATCTGCTGCTGGTTGACATAAGTGGAAAATCCCTAAATGGTCTGTAACAAATATAGTTACAGTTGGCCATTTTGTCAAGGCCCGTTTCCGTTCGTGACGGCCGGTGCGCAGCAGATTCCTGGTGGATTTCAGTCACCCAAAGCTTGAATCAAATCCGCACCATCTTTAATTCCCACCCAAACGCGAAGCGGACGGTTCTAATGCACGATAGCCCGACCCTTCGAGGCGATAACCGCTCATTGATGGTCCATTGTTTACGCCGGACGCTTCAATTATTGGCAGAAAATTCCCCAATTACAGAAATTATTGCTAAATGGCATAGGCATTGCTCCCCGCTACTTTGTTCGAGACGCTCTAGACATTTCGCAGGCTACCAACAAAGGAGAGAACGTATGTTGTGGACGATTCTTGTGATTTTACTTGTGCTTTGGTTAGTTGGATTCCTTGGGCACATTGGCGGCGGACTTATTCACTTGCTGCTGGTGATCGCGCTGATAGTTTTCATCATTAATTTGGTCTCGGGTCGCAGAGCTGTTTAAGCACAGACAGCGCTTTAACGCTCGCTGGTGCGAACGATCTGTTATTTGGTGAAGTTAGGAACAAGGGGGTTCAGTGGATGGAAAAAAGATAGAGATTCGGTGATTTACGCCGATTTCTAAAAAGGCCCTGGCCGGAAGGCCAGAGCATGTCGTCCACGGCAGCAACGCTTCTTCAGAACTTTTGGAGGAGCGTTGCTTCATGTGGCTTGGCTGCGTCGATACCGAACAAGGCGCTCCGAACACCAATAACACTCGGCGTCGCCGCGCAGTTTTTTAAGTCTCCAACTACCTTGTGGGAGTTTGGTGGCGAATATTTATCGACCGATCACTCTGTCTCACACTCTTAAAGAGATCGCCCAGAAAGAAATTGGCGAGGCCATGCTCGAGCGCGTCAGGACTTTCCGCTCACTCCTTTCGGAAACGCCGGTGGATCAACTGGAAGTCAGGGAGTATCCGGCGGTGCTGTTTCGCGTGAGCAGCAACACCTGGCTGGAAGCGGTCGTGCGCCATTTGGCAAAGCGAGCCGGGCGCGTGAAAACGGAACTGATCGGCAAGATGCTGGCAGCGCTCGATGCAGCACCAGAAAAAGTGTTGTTTCCGAAGGGCGCCGCGCACTAAACCCTCAATCTGGCTAAGGCATGTTTCAACCCTCATAAAATTTTTCCGCTACCGCCAAAGCGTTAACGCTGCTAGAATTCCCTTCGAACTCAATCCTGAGAGGACGGTCTATGCCGGAACAAAGAGGTAAACAGGCAACTGCCGATGTTAAGTCGGAATGGACGCAAGCTTATCAGATCTATCAGCGCGCGCCGGGCGACCGTTACGATAAAAAAAAGGACCGCACGTCGCGCATTGATCAGGTAGCGGTGGAAATGAAACTAACGCGCAAGCAGGCAAAACGCCGCATTCGCAATTACGAAGCCTGGCAGCGCAATATTAAGAAGGGTATCGTCGACCCTTAGCTCGCCTTCAACAATCCAACAGATCTCCTCGCCAGCGGAACCCTCAAACCCACTCGTGCTTCAACTAGTCGTTGGGAAGCGGAGTTGTTATGCCTGCTCCCATCTTTATCTGCGGCGCAGGCAACAGCATAAGTTTCTGGGGTGTAGCGAAGCGAAACCCCAGGGATGACGACGCGAACAGAACCGAGCCCGCGTGAGCGGGCGATAGCTTTGCCGTAATGTAAGGCTGTCGCCCGCGCCGCGAGCTCTGGTCTTTTTAATTCACGGTGCTGTGGTTCCGCTACGCTCCACCCCAGAAACTATGCTATCGCCTGCTCCGCAGGCTGGTTCGTCTTCGTCGTAGCGAGACTTTTTTGTGCAAAGCGCCGCTGAACCATCATAAAAACAAATGCCGCGACTTTTACTGTCGCGGCATTTTCGATTTAAACAGCCAAATGCAAACCAACAGTTTGCTTTACATGGTTACCACCGCCGGCGGCGGCTGTAGTTTCCGTTGCGGTTGTAGCCTCGGTACTGTTGAAATCCCTGCTGATAGCCTTGCAGAAATCCCTGGCGGTAAGCCTGCCGAAACTGGCCTCGATTGCCGTACGAAGAGTCGAGCGGAGCTAGCGACTCAGGATTCCATCCACTTAAGTGGACTTCGATTTGGTGCGGATGACTTCCGCGGCGAGAAATTGAGCGACTACGTCGGGAGGCCATTGACGACGAACGGTGCTTTCCCGAACAGTCGCACGGTTGACACGCACGATATCGGTTGAGCTGACAGGACGTTTCTGATAGCGAGGAGTGCGCGCGCGGATTTTAGGTGGCTTATCTTTTGAAAGCTCAGGCGCTACAGAAACCAGCCAGCCGCCGAAGACTTCATTCAGCGAGTCGCTGCCAACCTCGGACGAGGATGCAGATGGAACAGTCGAAAGCTGACCTGGTGTTCGTGCGGCTTGTTTCATGATTCACGGAGACAATATAAAGAAGTGTCAATGCCAGGTGTATTCCAATTAACGGTCCAGCCCCGTCTTATGTTTTCCCTCCCAGGGGAGCGAAAAAAAATGAATTCTCGCTCCTTGCTATAACTTTGGCTCCTCCGGAGCCCGGCAAATTGAACTGCTCGCACAAATCGCGGAGCCGGGACACACTTCGGATAATTGGTCGCTCATTACGTTACGCAACCAATTTTCCCCCAAAAGGAAATTTATCTGTATTTTCCCTATGCCCGCGCTCGAATCCGACGGCGACGTACTGCTACCGTGCCGGAGCGGTCACGTTCACATCAATCTTTTTGTTACCACCAAAAAGGCGACCGCCGAAAACAAATAACGCGGCTACCACGATAATCACAAAAATCACCAGCACGGCCACTACGCCGGCACTACCTCCACCATCACCGTCTCCCATAAAGTTTCCTCCTGCTTTTAACTAAAACATCAAGCTGCATCCTTATCTCCTTCGCCGGATCATTTTGTATGAACTGTGCAAATACTGCGCCTATCACGATCTCGTATTCAGAATTACTCGCGTATCGTTTCGGATTGCTCAACTAACACGGAAAAAGCTGGCACTCCTCTTGCGGCATGGCGTTCTTGTTCAGGATTAACGCACTAAAGGTGGTCTGTTACTAAACAAACAACATCGCTGGATGTACAGGAAGCCTACACAAAATCAAGGAGACCGAAATGGCGAACAAAGCTGGAAATGGTAAGCGCGAACTAATCGATACGGGAACGGACAAGCGTTACGTGCGGCGCGACGAAGAAGGAAAATTCAAGGAGTCGGATGACCAGGGACGCTCGTTAGCGCAGGATGTAAAGCGCAAAGCAAAGACCACCGTGAAGTCAGGTCAGGGTGATCGCGGCGATCAGAAACGTAAGTAACGCAAAGAATTTTTCATTATCCAGATTCCAATTTTCTGCCAGGCAGGCTTTGCAATGAGGTATCCGGCCGGCAATTAGCAGAACAGCCTTGGTGCTTCTGACAAACTGCTGCAGATCACTTCCAAATTTTCAATGACAAGACTTCAGCAACTGCAGCAGAGCGGAATAAAGCGTCTGGGAAGCCCGGCGCGTGGTTTCCGCTACAAGCAAGCCGATGGAAAAAAAGTAAACGCTGCTGATCGGCAAAGAATAGAGAGTTTGAAAATTCCGCCGGCATGGACCGACGTTGTTATTAACCCTCGCGCCGCGGGCGCATTGCAGGTGGTCGGCAAAGATGCCGCGGGACGATGGCAGTATCTCTATCACGAGAATCACACGCGCCGGCAGGATGCGAAAAAGTTTCGACGCATCGTCGCCTTTGCCGAGGCGTTGCCAAAGATGCGTACAAGTGTGGCAGCTCATCTGCGCCAACCCGACCTCGGCCGAGAACGCGTGATGGCCAGCATCGTACGCATTCTTTCAAGCTGCTTCATCCGCCCCGGCAGTCAGGTCTACGCAAGCGAGAATGGCAGTTACGGCATCTCGACGTTGCGACCAAAACACGTGAAGGTTAAGGGAGACATCGTCGAGTTTGATTTTCCCGGGAAGTCGGGTGTGCGCCAGGTCCGGCAGCTAAAAGATCGGCAGGTAGCGAAGGTCGTCAAGAGTCTGCTAAGGGAGCCTGCCCGCGAAGTATTCAAGTATCGGAATGGCAACGGCGAGTTTGTTGACGTAAAGCGCCGTCACATCACGGAGTACATTCGCGAAGTGATGGGCGAAAAATTCAGCGCCAAGGATTTTCGTACCTGGGCGGGAACGCTGGTTTGCGCCTGCGCGCTTGCTCGAGCGGGAACCGAGATTGTTGAAAAGAAGACGGCACGCAAGCGGAAAGTAGTAGCGGCGATCAAAGAAGCAGCGGAAGCATTAGGCAACACGCCTGCAGTGTGCCGCGGTTCCTACATCTGTCCGGAGATCATAAACAGCTTTGAGACGGGAAAAATTATCGACCGCTATTTCAACACGCTCAACGAATTGATTACTTATCGTGGCAGAAGACTTCACGCCGCTGAGAAGTCACTGCTTCGGTTCATGAAGAAAAGCGCCAGCAAATAATCCCATAGCGAATGCTTCAGAAGCGATTCCCGTGGCATTCGCCTTGCACTTCTCGCCCAGACGAAAGCAATTCCTTGGTTCTTGCATGCGAACGGTACAGATTCGCAAGCACGCTGAAAAGCCAGTACTGAAACGAATACAGGCCCCCGACAATAATTATTCGAACAATGGGAGGATACGACAATGGAACAAGATCAAGATAAACAAGGCCAGGGTGGCGGCGGCGGTCAACAAGGCGGCGGCGGCCAGCAAGGCGGCGGCGGCCAGCAAGGTGGCGGCGATAAGCAAGGCGGTGGCGGCCAGCAAGGTGGCGGCGATAAGCAAGGTGGCGGC
>JACCVY010000213.1 GCA_013697915.1 Blastocatellia bacterium
AACGAAGCTTCGGAACTCTGGCGGCAGGATGCAACGCTCGAACAGTCTACGGCGACGCTAAAAACGTTGCGCACCAAACTAGGGCAGGTTGAAAATCGAATGCTTCAATCCGCGACCGAACAACAGAATTCGGGTGGACCATTGAAGGGTCGCGCTTACATTGTCAACTATCAAACAAAATTCCAGAATGGTGAGGGCATGGAATCCTTCACATTGGTCGAGCGCGATGGCCATTGGTTGCTGGCGCGATACTTTGTGAATTCAACGGCGCTAAAATAGGTCTCGGGTATCAGGTGTCAGGTGCTGGTTTGCCTGACACCCCTACACCCAAGACCCGACACTCGAAAATGATCGATCGCTACACACTGCCGGAAATGGGCGCGCTCTGGAGCGAGCAGAGCAAATTTCAGAAATGGCTCGACGTGGAGATTGCTGTCTGTGAAGTGCATGCCGAGATGGGGACCATTCCGCGTGACGCTGTCGAACAAATCAAAGCGCGCGCAAAGTTTTCTGTTGAGCGCATAAACGAGATTGAGAAAACAACTAACCACGACGTCATCGCCTTCACCACTAATCTTGCCGAAAACATTGGTGACGCTGCGCGCTTTGTTCACTATGGCCTGACTTCGTCCGACGTTGTCGATACCGCCAACGCTCTGTTGCTCAGGGACGCCTGCGATTTTCTTCTTAAGAAAATTGAGTCTCTTCTTGAAGTGCTCAAGCAGCGCGCGTTTGAATTTAAGAAGACTCCGCAGATTGGCCGCACGCACGGCATTCACGCCGAGCCCACTTCGTTTGGGCTGACCTTCGCCCTTTGGTATGACGAGATGCGCCGCAATCGCGAACGTTTGCGGCGCGCCCGCGAAACTGTGGCGTTTGGAAAAATTAGCGGCGCGGTTGGCGCTTTTGCACTGCTCGATCCGCAGGTTGAGGAAAAAGTTTGCGCTCGACTCGGACTCAAACCTGCTCCCGTCTCAACCCAGATCATTCAGCGCGATCGCTATGCGGAATACCTGACGACTCTCGGGATCATTGCTTCTTCGCTCGACAAGTTCGCGCTCAATGTTCGTCACTGGCAACGGACCGAAGTACGCGAGGCGCAGGAAAAATTTACCGTCGGGCAAAAAGGCTCGAGCGCGATGCCGCACAAGCGCAATCCGATTATTTCTGAACGCATCTGCGGCATGGCACGCATTGTCCGCGCCAACGCGATCGTTGGTTTGGAAAACGTTGCCCTCTGGCACGAACGCGACATCTCGCATTCGTCCGCCGAACGCGTGGTGCTGCCGGATTCGAGCATTGCGCTCGACTACATGCTCCATAAGACGATTGCCTTGATTGACGGCCTGGTGGTACATCGCGAGCGCATGCTCGAAAATATTCAAGCAACGCGCGGACTCGTGTTTAGTGGACAACTGTTGCTGGCGCTGACCCAGAAAGGCGTGGCGCGCGAAACCGCTTACGAGTGGGTGCAGAGAAATGCGATGAAGGTTTGGGACGAGAACAAAAACTTTCGCGAGCTACTCGGTAATGATGCGGATATTTCGGTCCAGCTTTCGGCAGGCGAAATTGATGGAGTGTTCAACCTCGATACTTATCTGAGAAACGTCGATACGATCTTCGAAAGAGTGTTCGGCGAGAAATAAAAAACCCGCGGAGCGGGTGAGAGCATAAAGCCTGGGGTGGAGCGAAGCGGAACCCCAGGTTAACGTCGGGTAAGAAGACCGAGCGCGCGGAGCGTGCGATAGCGCAAAGGCTAGATTTGCACACCGCTGTTGCCCGCTTCGTGGGTTCTTGCCCATATGCCAACGATCCAGGGGTTTCGCTTCGCTCCACCCCAGGCTTTATGCTGACGCCGCGCTTCGCGGGCTGAAAAACTGTTCATTGCCTTAATCAGATTCCTGAGTTTATTTGTCCACAATCTTTTCAGCCATGTTGCCGATGATTGGCAATTTAAACTTCTGGCCCTGGTAGGCTTTGACCGCAGCGAAGATCAGACCAACCAGAAAGACCATCGCCAACACCCAAAACAAAAGCCAGATGAGCCAGATAAATAGACCAACGATTGCGCCCAGGCCGCCGCTGCCGGCAGCAGACGCGGCGGCCGCGCCAAAGGTAAAGACCACCGTCAATATCGTAGCTATGATCGCCAGCACCATCATGATGACGGAATTCGCAATACCAAAGAGAATCGACTGCATCGCGTGGAAGCGCACGAACTTGTTCTCTTTCTCGATGAAAAAGAAAATTAGTCCCACGATCCAAATGTAGGAGATTGCCGCCGCCACTTTTGGATCCAGGCCCGTGCCGGTTTTGGAAGGGTCTGGGGGCGGCGCGCCGGGCGCGCTGCCATAGTTCTGTTGTCCGGGGGGCGGGTTTTGCATATCGAGTTCTCCTGATTGGAAATGTTTCGGTTGAATTAAGTCGCGCGAAATATATGCTATCCACTACACATGAAGCAATGTTATGTCTTAGTATGAACCGGAAATTCGCGATACAGTCTCGATCAATATGAAAGCCAAAGTCTACGTCAGCCTGAAACCGGGCATTTTGGATCCACAGGGTAAGGCGATACAGCATTCGGTTGAACTGCTGGGCTTTGGCGGCATCGCCGACGTGCGTCAGGGTAAGTATTTCGAGATCGCCCTGGACGATTCCGACGAGCAGCAGGCGCGCGAATCAGTCGCCCGCATAGCGCGCGAAGTTCTGTCCAACCCGATCATCGAAGATTACCGCGTGGAGATCGAGGAGTGAAATTCGGCATCATCGTCTTTCCCGGGTCAAACTGCGATCACGACGCGTACCACGTGATCTCAAAACAAGTGGGCCAACCCGTTGACTTCATCTGGCACCGCGAAACAAATCTAAGTTCCTACGACGCAGTAATCATTCCCGGCGGCTTTTCCTATGGCGACTATTTGCGCGCCGGCGCCCTGGCCCGCTTCTCGCCAGTGATGGAGTCGGTAAAAAAGTTTGCCGCTTCGGGAAGATTTGTGCTGGGCATCTGCAACGGTTTTCAGATTCTTTGCGAAGCGGGTCTTTTGCCTGGCGCATTGATCCGCAACCGCGATCTCCATTTTATTTGTGAACATATTTATGTGCGCGTCGAAACTTCCGATACGCCATACACGAATGAAGTGCAAGCGGGATCTGTGCGGCGCATTCCCATCGCTCATGCAGAAGGAAACTATGTCTGTGATGATGAGACTCTGGACGCGCTGCGCCGCAACGATCGCATCGTGTTTCGTTACTGTGATCGCCAGGGCAACGTCACCGCGGTAGCGAATCCAAACGGCTCGCGCGACAACATTGCCGGCATCTGCAACGCGGGACGCAATGTGCTGGGCCTGATGCCGCATCCTGAACGCGCCTGTGAAGATTTGCTCGGCTCGAGTGATGGGCGTGATATTTTTCGTTCGCTGGCAGCCACGTTGGCGCTGGCAGCTTGATGGCCTCGCGAATTCTGCTTACAAAAAACGCATGGAGAAACTCAAAATGAGAAAACATCCAGCCTGGTTGGCCGCCGGTCTCTTACTCTTTGCCGTGCTGGCCTGCAACCTCGGCAACAAAAACAAGAACAGCAATAGCAACAATGCGAACACAGAAACTGAAGCCCGGTCAGGATCAGTCATCAAGGACATGTATATGGCCAAAGACGACGGTAATGGCCAGCCGGGCGATCACACCAGCACGTTTGCGCCGGGCGACCACACCATTCACTCCGTAGCCACTTTGAAGGAGTCCAAGGCGGGAACGGAAATGAAGTTCTCCTGGTGGATAGTCGATGCGGACGGCACGCAAAACAAGAAGATTAAAGACATTGACTACAGCACGAAGACGCTGGAAAACGTTATTCATGGTCACCTGACCCTGCCCCAGGATTGGCCCAAGGGAAAATACAAGGTCGAGGTCTACGTTAACGGCAATCTCGATAAGACAGTGAATTATACGGTCCAGTGACAGGAACGCTTTAAGTAGGACAAGCATCCTTGTCTGTTTCTTAACCGCGAAATTGGATCACAACAATTATCTTTCGGAAGCAAAAATGAAACGTGCCCTTCCTTTTTTGATTATCGGAACTGTGCTTGTCATCGCGGTGGTGGCGGCGTTGTATCTGAAGCGCTCGGCGAGTGCTCCAGTTGCGCCGCCGGCGCCCGCTCGCGAATCACCGGCAGCAAGCAATGGAACTACGAAAAGCAACGAAAATGCCGCTGCTGACATGGGAGCCAATCCGCCGCACACTCATGGCCCGGCAGATGCGCCGGTTACGCTTGAAGAGTTTGGCGACTTTGAGTGTCCGCCGTGCGGCCTGCTTCACCCCATCCTGCAAACGATGGAAAAGGAATTCAGCGGGCGCATTCGCATAGTCTTCCGCGAGTTTCCGCTCGTGCCGACGCACGTGCATGCGCTCGCCGCGGCGCGCTCGGCGGAAGCGGCGGGGTTACAGGGAAAGTTTTGGGAGATGCATGATTTGCTTTACGAGAATCAAAAGACCTGGCATGACGCGTTCGATGCGCGTCCGATCTTTGAAGATTACGCAACCAGGATCGGATTGAACATGGAACAATTCAGGCGCGATAGCTCGGGCGAGATCGTCGCGCAGCGTATTTTTCTCGATGGCAAACGCGGCCACGCGATGGGAGTGAATGGGACACCAACAGTTTTCATGAATGGCCGCGAACTGCCGTTTGAATCGCTGGCGGTCGACAAGCTGCGCGCGCTGATCCAAGCGCAACTTAACGCGAAGTGATCTGACTTGGCACCAGGTAATCGCCTGGCAGTGAGGTTTGTACCAGCGCAGTGAGGTCAGTACCGCCTGCGGTAGCGGGTGGGTTCTTAGCCACAATCACAGTTCTCAATTCCAAGCGATAGTGTGGCAGTGAGGTTTGTACCAGCGCAGTGAGGTCAGTACCGCCTGCGGTAGCGGGTGGGTTATCTTCTTTACGCGTCACCATCCAGCAGTCGTACTCAATCAATCTTTGTGAGCAACCCGCCCGATACTTCTCAACCAATTCAGACGCGACGCCGCACACTGCCTTACGCTTTCGCCGCGCTCGTTTCCCTCGTCGGTCTTGCCGATGCCATCTATCTCACCATCGAGCATTTGTCAGGCCGCAGCGTGCGCTGCACGATCGTTAGCGGTTGTTCGGAAGTGTTGAGCAGTGAGTATGCGACGGTGCGCGGCATCCCGCTGGCAATGGTGGGTGCCGCGGCTTACTTCACAGTTTTTAGCCTCGCGGTCCTTGCAGCTTACAGTTACAAATGGGCCGCCAAATTGTTGATGGTGGTTGTGGGTCTCATGTTCATCACCACCATCTGGCTGCTTTATCTCCAGGCATCCGTCATCAGACACTTCTGCCAGTTCTGCCTCTTGTCCGCGCTTGTCACTTTTGTTTTGACAGTTCTGATTGTGATCTCACTTCGCAAACGCTAGCCTCCTTGGAGTGCGCCGGCCCGGCGGCGCTTTGGCCACCCCCCCTCATGCTGTTTCAAACTCTCTTATTGAATCGCGCCCTCAGGGACGCAGCGCCAGGCCATCACGGACCAAAGCGCCGCCAGGCCGGCGCACTCCAGGGAGTTCCGCTTTATTTCGGGAGTTCCTGAGGATTGAGGCGGGCGCAAAGCTGAAGGCTCGCTGTCTTGCCACCGCTTGTTCGCGGCTGGTAATCTTTCGTTTCCGTTTCCCCTTTCATCATTTCCGACAGGAGTTTCCGATCATGAAGAAACCATTTGCTTTTGCTCTCAGCCTTGCCGCCTTGTTTGTAATGGCTACCGGGTTCAGCGCGCATGCGGTGCGTCCGGACCTTCCCATGCCGCCGCCCATCGGCGCGACCGTTGATGAGTTCACTTTGCCGGATACGAACGGCAAGGACCATGCGCTCGCATCGCTTAAAGGCAAGAACGGCACGGTGCTGATCTTTATCGCGGTGCAGTGTCCTATCTCGAACGCTTACAACGAGCGCATGGAAAAGCTGGCGCAGGATTACAAAGCGCGCGGCATTAGTGTCGTCGGCATCAATTCAAATGTTTCTGAGCCGGCAGACTCGGTAAAGGCGCACGCGTCCGCGCATAACCTGACGTTTGTGATCCTGAAAGACAACGGCAACAAGATTGCCGACGCGCTTGGAGCGACACACACGCCGGAAGCGTATTTTCTGGATGCGAGCAACAAGCTGCTCTATCACGGCCGCATCGACAACAACAAAGACCTTACGCAAGTGAACACCAGCGACCTGCGTTTGGCTCTTGATGCCGCGCTGGCAGGCAAACCAATCGAGAAGACCACCGCCATGGCTTTCGGCTGCAGCATCAAACGTGCTTAAACGAGAACTCGTAAAGCAAACTGTTAGTTTGCAAGCTCAAATAGTTTTGCTGGCAGCGGTGCTCTGCATTCTACTTTCGAGCGTTTCTGTTTCCGGGCAGAAGCGAAAACTGAGGATCACGAAGCCGATGCCTGTCGTGGTCGCCGTCGACGCCGCCGGGTTGCAAGCGCTGCTAAAGCGCGGCGATGCAAAGTCGGCAAAACCGCTGCTGGCTAACTATTGGGCCACCTGGTGCGAACCCTGCCGCGATGAATTCCCCGACCTGGTAAAAGTTGATGCGGACTATCGTCCGAAAGGGCTGGATTTCATCGCGGTAACGTTGGACGATTTAGCCGACATCAAGACGGGTGTACCCAAATTTCTGCGCAAGATGCACGCCCAGATGCCCGCTTACCTGCTGAACCTTTCTGATCCCGAGCCGGCCATAAAGATGGTCGATTCAAACTGGGGCGGCGCGTTGCCGGCAACTTTTCTTTACAACGCGAAAGGCGAAGTGGTTTACAAAAGTCTGGGACGAATTAAGGTTGACGAACTGCGCGCCGCGATAGAAAAGCTCGTAGGCAGTAAGCAGTAGGCAGTAGGCAGACCGCATCTGCTGCCTTCTGCCTTCTGCCCTCTGCCTACTATTTTTATGGAACAAATCACGCCCGAAGTAATCGCCGCTCATAATCTCACCACCGAAGAGTTTGATCGCATCAAGTCGCTGCTGGGGCGCGAGCCAACGTTTGTTGAGCTGGGCATCTTCTCGGTAATGTGGTCGGAACATTGTTCCTACAAATCTTCGCGAATACATTTAAAGCGGTTGCCAACCACTGGCGAGCGCATCGTTGTGCCGCCTGGTGAGAATGCGGGCGTAGTCGATGTTGGCGACGACTGGTGCGTAGCTTTTAAAATCGAATCCCACAATCATCCGTCATTCATTGAACCGTTTCAGGGCGCGGCCACGGGCGTCGGCGGCATTTTGCGCGACGTGTTTACCATGGGCGCGCGGCCAATTGCCTCGATGAACAGTTTGCGTTTCGGATCGTTGGACCATCCACAGCATGGGCGGCGAAATCGTTCGTTGCTCGCCGGAGTTGTCGGCGGCATTGCGCATTATGGAAATGCGTTCGGCGTTGCTACGGTCGGCGGCGAAGTTGCATTCGATGACGCCTACTCGCTCAATCCGCTGGTGAATGCGTTCGCGCTGGGAATACTGAAAAGGAATCAAATCTTTTTTGGTAAGGCGACGGGTGTCGGCAATCCGATTCTTTATGTCGGCGCCAAGACCGGACGCGATGGGATTCACGGCGCGACCATGGCCTCGGCAGAGTTTGATGAAGAGGCATTGAAAAAACGTCCCACCGTTCAGGTTGGCGATCCGTTTTTGGAAAAGCTTTTGCTCGAAGCGTGTCTCGAGGCAATGCGCAGCGGCGCCGTCGCCGGCATTCAGGACATGGGCGCTGCGGGTTTGACTTCATCCTCGTGCGAAATGGCCTCGCGCGCGGGCACGGGCGTGGAGATCGATCTGACTTTAGTGCCGCAGCGTGAAGCGGGCATGACGGCTTACGAGATGCTGCTCTCTGAATCGCAGGAGCGCATGCTGATCGTGGCCCACGCAGGTCGCGAGCGCGAGGTCGTCGACATTTTCCGCAAGTGGGATTTGGATGCCGTCGTCATTGGCCGCGTTCGTGAAGAGTCGAGGATGCGCGTGCTCCATAACGGCGAAACCGTTGCCGACATTCCGGTGGCCGCGTTAACTGATGAAGCGCCGTTGTATGAACGGCCCATGAAAAGTCCCAAGTCTCAAGTTTCAAGTCCCAAGTTCAAAGAACAAAGTACAAAGATCAAAGTTCAGAACTATGACGATGCACTGCTAAAGTTATTAGCTTCTCCGAACCTCGCTTCCAAACAATTCGTCTACCGTCAATACGATCACATGGTCCGCACCAACACGGCGGTGCTGCCGGGTGCCGATGCTGCGGTGTTGCGCATAAAAGAAACACGACGCGCACTGGCGATGACGCTGGATGGCAACGGCCGTTATTGCGCCGCCAATCCCCGCGAAGGCGCAAAGCTAATTGTTGCCGAAGCAGCCCGCAACGTCGTTTGTGTCGGCGCGCGACCATTGGCCATAACAAACTGTCTGAACTTCGCATCGCCGGAACGGCCTGAAGTGATGTGGTCCTTCTCGGAAGTTATTGATGGAATGGCCGAAGCTTGCCGTGCATTCAACACGCCAGTTGTTTCCGGCAACGTTTCGTTCTACAACGAAACCGAAGGCCGCGGCATTCTGCCGACACCGGTGATTGGCATGATTGGCCTGATGGAGGACGTACGTTTGGTGGTCCAACCGGGATTCAAACAACCGCATGATCTAATCGCATTGTTGGGCACGACTGCTGACGATCTTTCCATCAGCGAGTACGCCGCCGTGATTGATGGCATGTCTACAGCGGAAATGATTGCCAACGGTGCGGTGCCGCAGATCGATCTGGAGGTTGAGCGCGCAGTGCAGAACGCATGCCTGGCAGCCGCCGAAGCGGGTTTGCTCGGTTCGGCTCACGACTGTTCTGACGGCGGTTTCGCGGTGGCGCTGGCGGAATGTTGTTTCTCTTCACTGAACCGCCCGGGGCTGGGCGCTAATATTTCTCTACGCGACGCGCTTCCTGTTACCCTCGCACTCTTTAGCGAATCACCCTCGCGTATCATCATTAGCTTTGCCGCCGCCGCGCAAGCCGAGATCGAAAACATCGCGCAGCGCGAAAATTGTCCGCTCGTATTGATTGGTGAAGTGAGTGATGACGTGCTGCAAATAAAAGTCGGGGATGAGAAAGTCGTATCCGCCAATATTGCAGAACTGGAAAACGTCTGGCGCGGCTCGCTTCCGAAAAAACTTGAAGCTGAAGTTATGGCGGCGGGGCGGGAATAGAGAATTGGTTTTGAGCCTGCGGAGCAGGCGTCAGCATAAAGCCTGGGGCGCAAGCCCAAGGTAACGGGCAGACGTTGGCAAGCCCGCGAAAGCAGGCGGCAGCCGATCTGTTATTCGATCCGCCGCTGTTTTTCGTATGTCTTTGTTCGCGTAATTGACTCATCGCAAGTCGATGCTTTCGCCCGTTCCACGGGCTCTCCTCCTTTTTCATTCTCGGTCCTGGGGTTCTGCTCCGCTTCACCCCAGGCTTTACGCTGGTGCCTGCTCCGCAGGCTGAAAACTCCCGACGATGCACCCGGTAATTTATCTCAACAAAGTAATGCTGGAGGCGACCAAGGCGCGCGTAGCGCCAGTGTCGTCGGCAATGTTGTACGGTCGCGGCGTGTTTACCACGGTTGCGATCTACAACGGCAAACCGTTTCTATGGTCACAGCATTGGGAGCGACTGAAGGACCATGCAGAGCGTCTGAACATCGACTGTGCCGGCGCAAACGAGCGCAATGTTGGTGAAGCAGTTAGAAAGCTGGTGGCTGTCAATCAGGTGAAGGATGGACGCGCGCGTGTCATTCTGCTGGCGCGCAGCGGGCGTGACGTGTGGCGAGCACAAAAAGAAAGCACGCGCAAAACCGATCTGCTGATTATGACCAGCGAAGCCCAGAAGATTTCCCGTGCGGGTTTGTCGCTGGCTGTTTCGCCTTATCGTTCCAACACGTTTTCGCCGCTGGCCGGCATCAAGAGTTTGAATTATCTCGATCAGGTGCTTGCGTGGGAAGAAGCGCAGGCGCGCGAGTTTGATGAAGCAGTGATGCTCAACGAACGCGGCGAAATAGTTTCCGCCACCATGGCCAATATTTTCTGGGTTAAAGAAGGAACGATTCACACGCCGGCGCTGAGCACGGGCGCACTCGCCGGGGTTACGCGCGGCGCCGTCATCGAGTTGGCGGCTAAAAACTTCATCCCTTTAATCGAAGGCGTGTACGAGTTGGCTGACCTTACGGAAGCCGAAGAAATATTTTTGACTTCCGCCAGTTACGGCGTGGCCCCTGTGACTACTTTCGACTTTCGCCAGTATTCGCTTGCCGCGGAAAGTGCCAGCTCCAGGCTTGCTGCGGGGCTCAAAAAGCTCACCTCTGAAACTTGACCAACCCCGGCCATTAATTACCAAAACCAGCAAAACACCTGGGAACGGCGGTGGCGCCCTCATCACCTGCGGTAAGAAATCTTCATTGCCTAATCCTCGCCTGAGAGTTACAGTAACGCGCAACTCATGATGCGCCGGTTGCCACCACACTGCCTCGCCATTTGCCTTTCGCAGAGGCTCGTAGTTGTCCGGATCCACATAGCTAGCTGAACATCCACGAATAGGGGAAGCTCGAAGCGGTTTTCGCAGTTGAGATTCTAATGCGCGAGCAATTACATACGGCTATTCCACGAACCGCAAAAGCGCGTAAGCGTGTGCTGGTAGTGAACTGCTATTTTGACGATTCGCGGCAGCCCATTCGTCGCACTACCAAGATTCCCCAGGCAGTCGGTCCGATTTATCTCGCCGGCGCTTTCGCGCGCGAGCGGTGCGATGTTCGCTGCTACACCGAACTGGCGAGCGGCCCGCTTGAAGATGAGCAGTTGCTCTCGTGGCCTGACATGCTGGTGCTTACGGGGCTGACAAATAGTTTTGATCGCATGCTGCATCTCACCGCGTATGCGCGCAGCAAGAATCCCAAAGTCATTGTCGTTGCCGGTGGTCCATCTGTACGTTCGCTGCCGCTGCTTTCCCAAAAAGTTTTTGACTATGTTTGTCTCGGCGACATTGAAGAGCTGTGTGAAGTGGTCACGGAAGCATTCGGCCCGGAGTATGTGGCCGAGACAATGATTCCGCGCTATGACCTCGCCTACTGGCTGGGCCGCATCGGTTACGTGGAAACGACGCGCTACTGCAACTTTCGTTGTTCGTTCTGTTCGTTGACGGCTGAAGGTCGCGGTTATCAGACCTACGATCTGGATTACATTCGCCAACAGATTTTGGCGTCAGGCAAACGCAACCGCATGTTCTTTCTCGATAACAACTTTTACGGCAGCGATCGGAATCACTTCAAAGCCAAGCTGAACTTGATTAACGAAATGCGCGCGGCGGGTCAGTTTAATCAGTGGGGCGCGTTGGTTACGAATGACTTTTACGCGCGCGATGAGAACTTGCAGTTAATCAGAGAGGCCGGTTGCGAACTGCTCTTCAGCGGCCTGGAGTCGTTTGACAACGATTGGCTGCGCAATTTCAATAAGTTGCAAAACACAAGAGCGCCGCAAGTCGAGATGATCAGCAAGTCGCTTAACGCGGGCGTTGTTTTTTCTTATGGCTTGATGGTGGATGTCACCACGCGCAGCCTTTCAGATCTGCGCCGCGAGCTGAATTTCATTACCGCCACGCCCGAAATCACTGTCCCTTCGTTTGTGACGTTGTCGATTCCGCTTTTGGGCACGCCTTATTTTTACGAGTGTTTGCAGAGACGCAGCATCCTGCCAAACACCAAATTGCGCGACATGGATGGAACAACAATTCTACAGCACCCGGTGGACCCGATTGATGAAGTCGTGAAGTTTGTTGATGACATCCAAAGTATGAAAGGTTTTCACGGCCGCGTGGTGAAGCATGCGGCGCGGTTTGCGAAAATTTATCATTCAAAACTGACGAAGATGCAGATGATACTGGCGGTCGGCGCCGGGCTGCTGGTTTGCGCGCAGCCACTGACTACTTCATTTACTGGATTTGGCTGGGCAAAGAAACGACCGCGGCCGCGCACTTACATCAGCACCACCGAGCCATTGGACCACATGTACACGCCGGCCTTTCGCGTGGACTCGCGTTTCGAGAGTTACTTCCAACCGACAATGGTGACTGATGCCGAAGGAGAGCTGCATGAAGACATTCTGACGTCAGGGCTGCTGAAGAACACAAACATCGCGGAACGTACCGTGGCGCAGGCGGTTTGAATTCGCTTTGCGGCTTTACGCCCTAATAATTCCTAAAGAGGCTGCGACTCCGTTTGAGGCGCAGCCTCAAATTATTTCAAAAGCACTCGGCCGAAAGGCAAAGCCATTCCGCACGGCAGGCGGCAAAGCGGCAGCCTCGCATTACCTATGAAGTCGCAATCGTCCGTCGTTCCTTATCCCGTAACATGCGATGCAGAATTTTCCCCGCCGGACTCCTGGGAATTTCACTTATAAACTCTACCAAACGAATGCGCTTGTAAGGCGCAACACGATCCGCAACAAATTGGATAATCTCTTCACCAACCACCAAATTCTTTAACACCACGAAAGCTTTGGGAACCTCGCCATGTTTTTCGTCCGGACTGCCGACTACTGCCGCATCGGCGATTGCCGGATGGGTCAACAGGACGGCTTCAAGTTCAGCAGGAGCTACCTGCCGGCCTCCGACTTTGATCAACTCCTTAATACGATCGACTACGAAAAGGCGTCCTTCCTCGTCGCAAAACCCGATGTCGCCGGTGCGCAGCCAGCCATCCGGCGTAATCATCTCGTGCGTAGCAGCAAGATTTCCGAGATAGCCTTTCATCACTTGCGGGCCGCGCACCCAAATCTCTCCTTCTTCATTCGCACCAAGTTCCGCGCCGTTGTTGTAATCAACAATCCTGCATTCAGTGTTGGGCAAACAAAAACCGACTGAGCCGGGCTTGTGGCTTTTGCGATCGGGCAAGCTAGCGTGCGACAACGGACTAACTTCGGTCATGCCATAGCCGTATCTGATCTCGCAGCCAAGACGACGCGAACAATCCTGGGCAATTTTGTCGGACAGCATCGCCGCCCCACAGTGGATCAATCGCAAGGCAGAAAGATCGTGCTGGTTCACCTGGGGTGCGCGCGATAGCGTCAGCACCAGCGGCGGCACCAGCGGCGCAACAGTGACCTTGTATTTCTCCAGCACTTGTAGAAATTGATCGAGATCGTAACGCGGCACGGTAACGATGGTGGCGCCTTCACAGAGTCCGAGATTCGCGACAATGTGCAAGCCGTAAAGGTGATACATCGGCACCACGCAGACGAGAGTGTCGTCGCGGGAAAATGCGTCATTCGCTTCCATCAGGCGGAGCATCGCTACCAGATTGCGGTGGGTAAGCATGACGCCTTTGGGAAATCCGGTGGTGCCGCTGGAATAAGGAAGTGCAGCGAAATCTTCGTTAACGTCAATCGGCGTACTGTTCCGGAGCGGTGCTGCAGCCAGCAATGAAGCAAACGAAATCGCGTGCTCAGCCTCACCAATTACGAAAAGTTTCGTGATGCCTGCCGCTTGCGTCACCGCTTGCGCTTTTTGCATTAGCTGCGGAATGGTAAGCAAATAGCGCGCGCCCGAGTCTTTCAGTTGCCGGATTATTTCGTCATTCGTAAAAAGCGGCGGCACCATGGTCGTCGCGGCTCCCAGGCTGGCTATCGCATGAAAAGCCAGCGCGACTTCCGGCAGGTTCGGACTGTAGATCGCTAATACTTCCGCTTTCTTCACACCCTGACTGGCAAAGCCAGCCGCAAGCCGGCTAATCAAATTGGGAAGTTGGGCGTAGGTGTAGGTTCGGCCGCTTGGTCCATCGATCAGTGCCGGCTTGTCACCCAGACTGGTCGCGTTTCGCAGAACGTACTCGGTGATTGTTGAATCAGGAATGTTCACCGGCGCGTGAGGGCTTTTGAAGATCATCTATGTTTTCTCCAGAGAGGTTGAGGGTGAAACTAGTGTAGGTAGAAGCGGCCGCAAAATTACTTAACTCCGCCGGCGAATGGTTCGTCGCGTTCCTTTACCGCTTGCTTGAAACCTGCTTTGCTGGCGCGCTGCTGAAACGCATAACCTTCCTTAGTGTGTCGCGCGACGCCGTCGAAAATCGTGCCCAGCATTTGGGAAGCTTGAAGACCCTGGCCCAGCAACGTTTGATTGATCAAAAGCTTCATCATCACCAACTGGTTGATCGGCAGCTTTGCTACTCGCTCAAGTAAATTCTCAAACTGCTCATCCAGCTTGTCTGCCGGCGCCGACTCTGTTGCCAGTCCCCATTCCGCCGCCTGCTTGCCGGTCAGGCAATCGCCGGTGAAGAGTAATCGTTTCGCCTTCGCAGCCCCGATCCGATAAGCCCACAACGCCGTTGTCGGCACGCCCCAGGCACGCGCCGGCGGGTAACCGATCGGGGCGGTGTCTTCGATGATTAGCAGGTCGGAACAAAGCGCCATGTCCGTGCCGCCGGCAACACAAAAGCCGTGAACTTTACAAATGACTGGCTTGTCGCTGTAGAAAAGACTCATGAACCCGCGCACGTTACGGCTCATCATGGCGTAGTCAACCATCGGGTCCCATGTGCCTTCAGGATCGTGATTCGCAACTTGAACTTTCGGATCCATTGGCGAGCCTTTGGGCCAACCCATCAACTCCCCTTCACTCCCAAGTTTTTGTTCCGCAGTCATCACCAGATCATAGCCACCGCAAAAACCCTTTCCATTACCCGATAACGCAATCACATGGATGGCCGGGTCGAGATTTGCGCGCTCAACGCAGGCAGCCAGCTCCGCCGGCATTTCGAAAGTAATGCCATTGCCGCGCTCCGGCCGGTTGAGCGTGATGCGGGCAATTGCGCCGGTGACGTCGTAGGTAAGTGTCTTCAGTGTGTCCATAATCGTTTTCTGCTCAGTGGTCGATTGCCCGCGCTTTTCGCTGCTTGGCGAGTCCTTTGCGTTCTTTGCGGTGTTGATTTGCTATTACAACAGAAACAAACCGCAAAGGCCGCAAAGACTACGCAAAGAGCCGCAAAGAAACACTACAAGGAATCAAGTAACTCTTTCGCACTAGAATCCGGGCACCAGCATGCGGGCCATGCGTTCAGGATTCTTTATTCGTTGCGTTGTCATCCACGCGTCGGCTTCCGCAAGCAACTGCCGGCCACGATCATCAGCCAACAGCTCGCCCAGACGCCGGCGCGAGACGGCTGCGTAAAGATGCATGTCCACTCGATCGAAACCGTCGATCGCCGCTGCGAGTAACGTCGTGGCCGCCGTGGGCTGGTTGCGTTGATGCGCAACTGCGCTTCTGACAACTTCTGCAAACGGTTTCGCCCAGGCCATGTTTTCTTTTTCGATCTTGCGAGCCAGTGTTTCGGCGAAACTCAATTTATCTCGATCGTTGTTGCGCAATGCCGTCGCCAAAACGGCGCGAGCGCGCAGGTAGGTTGCTTCAATGCGCAGCACCTGCGTGCGCAGCAACATGGAATTCTGCAGCAAGGGCCACTGCCCCGCGATATGCTTCCAGGCAACGTCGGCGTCTCCCGTATACAGTTCGATCTGCGCCTGTGCCAGCAGCGAGCTGTAATGTTGCAAGTGAAACCCTTCGTGCGGCCAGGCTTTCAGCGCCTCAATTACTTCCGCTCTGGCTTTGTCGGGATCGTCAGCCGCGAGCCAAATTGAATTCATGCGCGTGCGCAGGTCGGTAGCCGCGAAAACGTTTCCCTGTTCGAGTGCAGCAGAAAGCAGCGAAGGCACGCGCCGCGAAACCTCGGCCAATTCGCCAAGATATAAAAGTGCGCTCAACATGAACCGGTTCGCCATCGTCAGTTCCCAGGTCACGCCGGTGCATCGATCACGTAAGACTTCCGCGGCGCGCTCGCAAAGTTCAGCCGCCAGTTTCCACTCGCCCACCAAATAGGCGCTGACGCCGCGAGCCCAGATTGATAGTCCAATCGCATGCGGGTGTCCCACCCTTTGAGACAGTGCTTCAGCTTGCTGCGCGATTTGCAGAGCCCGTTCTTTCGACCTGCCGCCTGCCGACACGCTTTGCGCCACTTCAAAAGACATCGCGCGCGCAATGCGATAAGGTTCGCCGGCCTTTAACGCCAACAACAAGTGACGACTTTGAAAGTCCGCTCCGCGAATCAAATCAACTGCACCCAGCCCGGCGGCCACCGCCCAGCACGTATCGATGCGCACCAGATCCGCTTCCGGAATTTGACTCGCATCGCGCTCAGTAAAGTTCAGTCCCCGCAACTTAATCTGCAACCGTTTCAACAACAGCGAAAACAGCGCGCGCCTTGGGCCTGCCGGCAAGGTAAACCCGACCGCCGCCAGCACCGACCTAATCAGTTCCAGGCCTTCTTTGATGTGCCCGCCCATCAGCAACTGCTGCGCAGCGCGTCGCCGGAAATCAAGACTATGGGCCGCGGAACTTAGCTGGGCCACCTCGAGATAAGCTTCCGCCGCCTCAGCGGGCCGGCCGGCATTTGCCAGCGATTCGGCAAGTCCACGTTTAAGATCGACAAGTTCAGCGCCACGCGCGGGCGCCAGTTCCAGAGCGCGCCGGTAAAAGCCGGCGGCGCGATCAAAAGCGAGTGCGCTCGCCGCTTTGCGGGCAGCAACGGCAGCATGCGTGGCGGCGCGGACGCGTTCGCCGGCGCCAAGGTAGTGCTCGAACAACGCTTCCGGATCGTCAATGCCGCGCACTTCGATGGCATGGGCCAGGCGTTTGTGAATCTGTGTGACTTTGGTTGGCGATAACTGCGAGGCAAGCGTTTCGCGAATGCGATCATGATACAACTCGAGCGTGTGCCCGTTACCGGCGCGAATAAACTGAGCTGCCCTAAGCGAGCCGATCAATTGCAACTCGTCACCGGAAAGTTCCGCCGCTTGATAGACAACTTCAGGATTGATAGGCCGGCCGGCGATAGCGAGGGCGTCAACAAACGCGCGCGCGTCTTTTGGCAAGTGGCTCAGTCGCGCATCCAGCATCATCGCCAAAGTGATACCGCTGGTGGCTGTTTGATCGCTGGTCAAGGCATAGCGCGCAAGCTGCTCCAACAAGAATGGATTGCCGCGCGCTTCGCCCAACATCGCATCGACAAATTGGGCCAAAGCCGCCGCCCCCGGACCCAACAGGTGGTCCAACATTTCGTACGACTCCGACTTTGACAAAGCCCCAACATAAACTTCGCGGCAGTTATCCGTGCCGGTTTTCTCCAACAACGTTTTCAAAAACGGCTTGGCTTCCAGGTCTTCGGTGCGAAAGCTCGACAGCAGCATTAGCGGTGGTGAGTCAGGCGGGCGCAGCAAGTCTTCAAGCAGCGTGCTGCTGTCCGCGTCGGACCATTGCAAGTCATCGATATAAAGGACCAGCGGCTGGCGATCGGAAATGCGCGCCAGCAGTTCGCGCAAAGCGGCAAAGGCCTTCCGTCGCAAAGTGAAAGGATCGGGCATGTCGTGCTCGCGTTGCGGCGCATTGAAAACCGCATCCACTTGCAGCATCACCGGAAACAGCCTTGCCAGGGCCAGCACCTCGCGCGGCATCAACGCCTCTGCTTTAACGTCGGGCAGCGATAGCAAATATTTCGTTAAGCTGTCTACCACGCCATCAAGCGCTTTGTAAGGGACCGACTCGCGCTGGTAACAACGTCCTTCGAGAACAACAACCTCAGATTCATGCGTGCGCAACTCATCGAGAAAATGACGCGCCAACGCTGTCTTGCCCATGCCTGAGCTGCCGTGCAAATAAACCGTAACTGTTTGATTGCGGCGCGTGAATGCAAAGGCTTCGTTGAGTTGTCGCAATTGTCGCACGCGACCAACGAACGCGGCTGCCTGCGCATTGGACGGGGCCGGCGCAGACATGATCGGGCGTTGCAATGGACCCGTCTTGCCGTGACCGAGTATGCGCAGGACTTCGCCGCCCTCGGGCCGATCTTCCGGCTTGCGTCGCAACAGGCGCATACAAAGATCGTTTAAGTCCGGAGGCACACTGCTGACGAGGTCGCTGGGCGCGGGCGGATCGAAGTTTTGCTTATTCATCATCACTTCGAAAAACTTTCCGGAAAACGGTAACCGCCCGGTCAGCGCCTGATACAACATAACGCCGATGCTGTACCAATCGCTGGCTCGCGAAATCGGCAGTTGCGCGCCCTGCTCGGGCGACATGTAATCAGGAGTGCCCGCCAGCGTCACGCTGTCGTGGAGTTCTTTGCCTTCTACCTGCGCAACCAAGCCAAAATCAAGAATCACTACCCGGCCTTCGTTTGTTACCAGCACGTTCGAAGGTTTAATGTCGCGATGAAGTTTTCCTGTTTCATGCAGGCCATGCAGACCTTCGGCAAGTTGGCGCAAGGCGACAGTCAAGCGACCGAGATCGAGTTTCGATTTCTCCAGCAAAGAATCGCCGCGCCGCTCGTTTGAGTCTTCACCAGAGCCTGAAAGGCTGATGGTATCCAACTGGCGTGTCTCTGCTTCGTAATCCGCAAGTAGTTCCGGAGGGGAACCCTCTTGCGTGCCTTTGAGCAGCGTCGGCGTCTTTGAGGATTGTTTGCGCCGCGACTGATAACCGGGGCGAACGTATTCCAGAAAGTTGACACCCTTGACCAGTTCCATGGTGAAGAACCAGTACTGCCCCTCCACCATGAACTCGTAAAGTGCTACCAGGTTGGGATGCGAGACATCTGCAAGCGAGCGAAACTCGTTTTTAAAACGCGAGATGTGCGAAGCCTCGGCCCGGGTGAGTGTTTTCAGCGCCACCAGTTTGTCAGTCTCGCGATCGTGCGCTTCATAGACCACGCCCATGCCGCCAGAGCCAAGACGGCGGCGGATGCGAAAACGTTCGGTGCCAAGAAAGTCGTGTGAGCTTTGGCTCATTTATTCTGAAGCGAAACCACCCGAGAAGGTAAGTTAGTATAGATTAGTCTATGGCATAAAGGGATAGACATTATGAGTGGTGCTCCACCACATTATGAGAACATTCGAATCGAGGTTCTGAGACACGATTTACAAGCTGGACAGGATTTGAATGAAATGAGTAAACCAACCGTTTTAAATCCGGTTAATTGTGTAAATCCTGTCGGGTTGATTTAGGAGGCATCAAATGGACTGGCGCGTCTTTCTGACAACTTTTGGCGTGATCTTTCTCGCCGAAATGGGCGACAAAACTCAACTCGCGGCGATGACGATGGCCGCGCAAACAAAAAGACCATGGGCGGTTTTCATCGCCGCAGCACTGGCGCTGACTGCGGTCTCAGCGATTGGCGTAGTTGTCGGCAGCGTCGTTGGCGATTACATTCCGCTTATCTGGGTCAAGCGCGTCGCGGCCATTGCTTTCATCGTTATTGGTGTGTTGATTCTCCTGAATAAATTTTAGAGATAGAAAGCGTAGTCCGGAATTCCGGTGTTAGCCGGGTCGATGGCGAGAAAGAGCGGGGGCAAGCCCGCCTTCCCAACCTTGAGCTGATTAGAGTTGAGTCGTGATCAGCGCCCGAAAAGGCTTTCAACGTAAAACGATCGCGCAAGTCAAAAGAGTCTCCAGGTCGGGAAGGCGGGCTTGCCCCCGCTCTTGAAGAGGCGACACATTTTTCGTGCAAAGCTATTCGTTCACCCGCAACGCTGTCTTTTGTTTACCTGGTCGCTACCGCTCCCGGTTCCGGATTCGTTGACCGACAATGTTCTACTCGAATATTTTTGCAGATATCGCTTAAACGAATTAGAGTCTCTCTGTTTCCTTTATCCTTGAGCGCTGGAGACAATTAATGCCGCAAACTCCGCATACCGAGCGCCACTTCACCGCCAGTGATGTTGTGCGCGACATCGTGATAGGCATGTCTGACGGATTGACGGTGCCGTTTGCATTGGCCGCCGGCTTAACGGGCGCCATCGCCAATACAAACATCATCGTCACTGCCGGACTTGCAGAAATCGCCGCCGGATCAATAGCGATGGGTCTGGGTGGTTACCTGGCAGCGAAGAGTGATGCGGAACACTACGCCAAGGAACGCGAACGCGAAAAGCGTGAAGTCGCCGAGATCCCGCACGAAGAAATGAAAGAAGTCGCCGAGGTGTTTGAAGAGTACGGCTTGACCAGCGAACAAACTCGACCGCTGGTCGAAGCGTTGCGCAAGCAGCCACAAAAGTGGATCGATTTCATGATGCGCTTTGAACTGGGTTTGGAAAAGCCCGATCCGAAACGCGCGCTGACCAGCGCCTTGACGATTGGCGGCGCTTACGCCGTGGGCGGATTTGTACCGCTCGCACCTTACATCGCCTTAACGAGCGCCTCCACGGCGTTGCTGTTTTCCATCGCGGTCACACTCCTGGCGCTGCTGGTTTTCGGCTTTATCAAGGGCCGGTTCACTGGAATGCGACCGCTGAGAAGTGCCCTGCAGACAGCGTTCATTGGCAGCATGGCTGCCGGCGCAGCTTTCCTGATCGCCCGCGCTATCGCCTGAGCGATCTAACCGCAGTATCTTGTTTGCTTCTGTATCGACTTCCCTAATCGCGAAAAGTGAGATAATTTCGACGCAGTTTCCTTGCCCGGCGTGGTGTAACTGACCCAGTTTGAATCTAAGATCACTGCATACGAGAGCGTGTGACCATGAGCACAGCGATAGAAGAAGCTTCCAAACCTACCAGGCAAAAAACTCATAAGTGGGTTTACCTTTTCGAGGAAGGCAGCGGCGACGACAAATCGCTGCTCGGCGGCAAAGGCGCGGGCTTGTGCGAGATGACGCACGCCGGTTTGCCGGTGCCGCCGGGATTGGTTGTGAGCACCGAAGCCTGCAACGCCTTTTTTGAAAACGACAAGAACTTTCCTGAAGGCATGTGGGAACAGGTAAAGGAAGGTCTACAAAAGATCGAAGAGAAAGTCGGAAAGAAATTCGGCGATCCGCAAAATCCCTTGCTGGTTTCAGTTCGCTCCGGCGCCGCGTTCTCAATGCCCGGCATGATGGACACTGTTCTGAACCTCGGGCTTAACGAACAAACTGTTCAGGGTCTGGCCGCGCAAACCGGCGACCTGCGTTTTGCGCTTGATGCCTACCGGCGCTTCGCTTCTCTGTTTGGCGAAATCGTTATGGGCGTGGCCCATGAAAAGTTTGAACGGGTGATGGATCGTTACAAGGCACAGACGAGCGGCGGCCGTGACACTGATTTAAAGCCAAAGCATCTGCGCGACATCATTGCGGCTGAGAAGCAGATCATTCTGGCCGAGCAGCATGCCATTCCTGAAGATCCTTACGAACAACTGCGCGTCGCCATCGCGGCGGTCTTCAATTCCTGGATGGGCCGCCGCGCGATTGATTATCGCCGCATAAATCGCATTCCCGATTCACTTGGCACCGCGGTAAATGTGCAGGGAATGGTTTTTGGAAACATGGGCCAGGACAGCGGCACCGGCGTCGCCTTCACACGCAACCCCTCAACCGGCAAGAAGGAACTCTACGGCGAATATCTATTGAATGCGCAAGGCGAAGACGTAGTCGCCGGCATTCGCACACCCAATCCCATCAGCCAACTGAAAAAGGAGCTGCCGAAAGTTTACGAAGAGTTTGCCGCTATCACCGGCCTGCTGGAAAAGCATTATCGCGACATGCAGGACTGTGAATTCACAATTGAGCGCGGCAAGCTTTGGATGCTGCAAACGCGCACCGGAAAACGCAGCGGCGCAGCGTCAGTACGCATCGCAGTCGAAATGGTCGGCGAAAAGTTGATTGATCGCGCAACTGCCGTCCAGCGTGTTTCGCCGGAACAACTCGATCAGTTGTTGCATCCGACAGTTGATCCGAAAACCAAGGCGACTGTATTGGCTACCGGACTGCCGGCAAGTCCGGGCGCTGCGCAGGGCCAGGTTGTTTTCAGTCCTGACGAAGCCGAAGAGTTAGCCCGCGAGAACGCCAAAGTAATTCTGGTGCGACAGGAAACGAGTCCTGACGATTTTCACGGCATGGTTGCCGCGCAGGCGATCGTCACCGCCCGCGGCGGCATGACCAGTCACGCGGCGGTGGTGGCGCGCGGCATGGGCAAACCGTGCGTGAGCGGCGCGAATGCTCTCGACATTGATTACAGCCAACAGCAGTTTTCTGTTAACGGCACCGTGATCACAAAAGGAGAATGGATTACTGTCGACGGTTCAACCGGCCGCGTGTTTCTGGGCCAGGTGCCGACCATGCAGCCAACGCTCGGCCCCGAGTTTCACGAGCTGATGGCTTGGGCCGATAAGTTTCGCCGCTTGCGCGTGCGCGCCAACGCCGACACGCCGCGCGACGCAAAAGTGGCGCGACAGTTTGGCGCCGAAGGCATCGGGCTCTGTCGCACCGAGCATATGTTTTTTGGCGACCAGCGACTGGCGGCTATGCGCGAAATGATTTTGTCGGAAGGCGTCGGCGCGCGCGAAAAGGCGCTTGAAAAATTATTGCCGCTGCAACGCGGCGATTTTGTCGGCATCTTTCGCGAGATGGTTGGCCTGCCGGTAACGATTCGCCTGCTCGATCCGCCGTTACATGAGTTTCTTCCAAATGCCGAGGAACTGCTGGGCGAACTCAGCGAATTGAAGATGGCCGTGCGTTTGGCAACTACCCTGGGCGACATGGACAACCTGCTCGACGAGATTGACGAAAAGCGCCGCGTGCTAAAGCAAGTAAATCGCATTCGCGAAGCTAACCCGATGCTGGGATTTCGCGGCTGTCGCCTCGGTCTGGTGTTTCCGGAGGTGACGCGCATGCAATGTCGCGCGATTTTTGAGGCCGCCTGTCTGGTGCAGGGCGAGAAGAAAAAGACGGAGTTGGAAATCATGGTGCCTTTGGTTTCACTCAGCGAAGAGCTGCATCAGCAACGCGAAGTCATCGACGAAGTGGCGCGCCAGGTTATGGGCGAGTATGGGATGACGATTGAATATCTCGTCGGCACCATGATCGAACTGCCGCGCGCCGCGTTAATGGCCCATGACATCGCGGCGCACGCCGACTTCTTTTCGTTTGGCACAAACGATCTGACGCAAACAACTTTTGGCTTGAGCCGCGACGACTCGGCGCGCTTTCTGCCGAATTATGTAGAGCGCAAGATTCTGCCTGAGGATCCGTTTCAAGTGCTGGATCGTGATGGCGTGGGCCAACTGGTCCGTTTGGGAACCGAGCGCGGGCGTAGCGTCAAACCCGATCTTAAGGTTGGGATTTGCGGCGAGCATGGCGGCGATCCGAGCTCTATCGCTTTCTGCAATGAGATTGGTTTGAACTATGTAAGCTGCTCGCCGTTCCGCGTTCCGGTGGCGCGCCTTGCTGCGGCCCAGGCGTCGCTGGCGGCAAAGGCGCAAGCAGCGACAAGTAAAACAGACGCGTGATTGTGCAGGGTGAACCGAACTTACAAGTGCAGCAGCTTGAATTGGTTTTCGCTCCGGAGGAGAGATGTTTATAGCGAAGGGCGCACGCCCAAGGATCTTCGCTCCGTTAGGAGCGAAACCCGGTAACGGAACCACTTGCCGACGCAGGAGAAAACAATTGCGCTCCTACGTAGCTTCGGAGTAAAGAAAGGACCTACCACCAGGCTATAAACATCTCGCCCCTGTAGGGCGAAGCAACAAACAATGTTCTATTGCACTTCAAACTTGAATTTGCGAATCATAACAGCCAGACAAGAGTGTCTATCTAACTAAAGGAGTCATGATGAAGAAGTACATTTTTCTTTTCGCATTGTTAGCTGTCACTGCCATCGCAGTGAAACCTTTCACTTCGCCGGCGGATGTGCCGGCTGTGGGCACTGCTGCGCCGACTTTCAAACTCGTAACCAACGAAGGCAAAACGGCTGATCTGGCAAAGTTTCGCGGCAAATGGGTGGTGCTCTATTTCTACCCCAAGGATTTCACCAGCGGCTGCACGCTCGAAGCCCACAACTTTCAACGCGATCTCGCGAAATACAAGGCGATGCATGCCGTAATTTTGGGCGTGAGTGTTGACACTGCCGAGTCGCACAAGAGTTTCTGCGCCAAGGAAGGGCTCAACTTCAAACTTCTTTCGGACACGGATGCGAGCGTTTCTGCGAAGTACGGATCAGTAATGGAATACAACGGGATGAAGCTTTCGGCGCGCAACACCTTCATCATCGACCCGCATGGAAAGATCGCCAAAGTATTCGTTAAGGTCAGCCCAGCCGGCCACAGCGATGAAGTACTGGCCGCACTAGCCGAATTGCGGAAGTCGTAGCCTCTAATTTCAGCATCAAGGTTTTTCTTCATTAACCCACGCGCGCAGGCGCTGGCGAATGTCGTCGCGGGCAACCCGAAACGCCTGCAATTGCGCTTCGTCATCACCCCAGACTGACACCGGATCCGCAATGCTCCAGTGAATGCGTTTTGTCCTGGCGGGAAAGGCGGGACAGACTTCATTCGCATGATCGCAAACGGTGATGACGTAATCGATATCCTGATCCGCAAACTCCTCGACCGATTTTGATCGCTGTCCCGAAATATCAATGCCGAGTTCGCGCATTGCTTCAATTGCCAGTGGTCGCACGTAGCTTGGATAAATGCCGGCGCTCAGGACTTCGAAATGGTCGCCGGCATCATGACGCAGCAACCCTTCCGCCATTTGGCTGCGCGCGGCATTGCCGGTACAAATTATTAGGACGCGCTTCTTGTTCATATTGTTCAAACCCGCGTAGCAGGTAATAGCATAAAGCCTGGGGTGGAGCGAAGCGGAACCCCAGGGGTGACGAAGCTACGAACAACCAAGCGCACGAAGCGTGCGATAGCGCGCAAAACAGTTTCGTGACTTTGATGACTGGCTGTCGCCCGCTTCGCGGGCTGGCTTGTAACTTCCGACCAGACCTGGGGTTCCGCCGCGCTCCACCCCAGGCTTTATGCTTCCGCCCGAAGCGGGCTCGATGCTCTCTGCAAACTGTTCAGTATTGTTGCCTCTGTGTTATTTTGTCGCTTTCCAACCTGGCAGAAATAAACCAAAGCATTTCCGAAGACGTAAGTTGCGGTTCTCTAAAGCTATCTCAATCTTAAACCAGTAACGTGTCTTGTGACACGCTGAAAAGGATCCCGATGACGATGATTCGAATTGCCAACACCACCCAACGCCTAATCGTGCTCGCGTTATTCATCATGCTTGCGGCTTCGTTCTCGCCGGCGCAGGAAAAAAGCAACAAGCTCGACGAGACTTTTCTCAAGAACCTCCAGTTTCGTTCCATTGGCCCGGCAATCATGGGCGGACGCATCGACGATATCGCCGTAGTCGAAAGCAATCCGAGCGTTTACTACGTGGGCGCCGCAACCGGCGGCGTTTGGAAAACGGTTAACAACGGCACGACGTTCGAGCCGATTTTCGACACGCAACCAAACACGTCAATCGGCGACATCGCGATTGCCCCGTCTGACCCAAACATCATTTGGGTTGGCACGGGCGAGCCAAACAACCGGCAAAGCTCATCCTGGGGCGATGGTGTTTATCGATCACTGGACGGTGGCAAGACATGGGCGAACATGGGCCTGCGCGACACGAAACACATTGGCCGCGTCGTGATCGATTCACGCGATCCGAACCTTGTCTATGTTGCCGCGTTGGGCCACTTGTGGGGGCCAAACAAAGAGCGCGGCGTTTTCAAAACTACTGACGGCGGCAAAACCTGGACGAATGTTTTGTTCATCAATGAAGATACGGGCGTTATCGATCTGGCAATGGATCCGCAGAGTCCAATGACTCTTTACGCGGCGGCCTATCAACGCCGGCGCACGCCCTGGGGATTTAATGGTGGCGGACCGGGGAGCGCACTCTATCGAACAATTGATGGCGGCGCGAATTGGACCAAGCTGACCAAAGGTCTGCCCGAAGGCACTACCGGACGCATTGGGCTGGATGTTTATCGCGGCAATCCAAACACGGTTTACGCAATCATCGAAAACACGAAGGGCGGCGTCTTTCGTTCAGACGATCGCGGCGACAACTGGCGCAAGCAGAGCGAACTCGATTCACGGCCAATGTACTACAGCCAGATCCGCATCGATCCGAACAACGATCAGCGTCTCTGGCAACTCGCCGCCAATATGTACAATTCGGACGATGGCGGCAAAACGTGGGTGTCGAACATCGTGCAGCGCATTCACGGTGACTTTCATGCAATGTGGATCGATCCCGCCAATTCGAGTCACGTGATTACCGGTTCGGACGGCGGCTTGCATGCCTCTTATGATCGCGGCCGGACCTGGGACTTTATCAACACGATTCCGCTGGGCCAGTTTTATGAAGTCTCAATGGACAATCAAAAACCGTTTTGGGTTTATGGCGGACTACAGGACAACGGCAGTTGGTCAGGTCCAAGCGGCACGTTGAATCAGGAAGGTATCACCAATGATGATTGGTTTCGCACCGGCGGCGGCGACGGTTTCTATTCAGTTGTCGACCCGACCGATCCGAGCATCGTCTATGTCGAATCGCAAAATGGATTTGTTTCACGCCTGGAACTGAAAACTGGCGAGCGCAAATCGATCAAGCCCGAGTCGCGGCCCGGCGAAAAGCGTTATCGTTTCGACTGGAATTCGCCCCTCGTCATCTCGCCGTATAACAACCGCACCATCTATTTCGCCGGCAATCGGGTTTTCAAATCCACTGATCGCGGTAACACCTGGACCTGGAGCGATGATCTGACAAAAGACCGGGACCGCGAGAAGCTGCCGATCATGAGCGCGCTGCCCGACAAGACCATGCTGTCGCGGCACGATGGTGTCGAGACTTTTGGGCAGATTGTGACCTTCGCGGAATCGCCGATCAAAGAAGGACTGCTTTACGCCGGCACCGACGATGGCAATCTGCAAATCTCCCGCGATGGCAACCGCACCTGGAAAAATATCACCGCGAACGTTCCCGGTGTTCCCAAAAACACTTATGTCAGCCGCATCGTTCCCTCGCGTTACGCGGAGGGCACGGTGTACCTGACGTTGGATGGCCATCGCGCTGACGATTACAGCACCTACGTTTTTGTTTCAAATGATTACGGTGAATCCTGGAAAAGTATTAAGTCCAACCTGCCCGCTGGTGTTACCGCACGCGTGATTCGCGAGCACCCGCGCAACCAGAACCTTTTATTTTTGGGCACTGAGTTTGGCGCTTATGTTTCGTTTGATCGCGGTGCGCGTTGGACTCGTTTGCAGGGAAACTTCCCGCTGGTGCGCGTTGATGATATTCAAATTCATCCACGCGATAACGCTATGGTGTTAGCTACGCACGGGCGCTCAATTTGGGTCCTCGACGATCTCAGCCCGCTCGAGCGCGCCGCCGACAGCATTCTCGCTTCGGAAATTCATCTGTTCGACGTGGCGCCGGCTACGCACTTTCGTCTTTACAACCGCAAAGGCAACACCGGGCACAAGTGGTTTACGGCACCCAATCCGCCTTACGGCGCAGTGATCAACTATTACTTGAAAGACAAACCGAAAGACGATGTGAAGATCACGATCACCAATAGCGCCGGTGCAGTCCTGCGCGATTTGAAAGGACCAAAAGAAGCCGGGCTGAGCCGCGTCGTTTGGGATCTGCGACTGAATTCACCCGCGCCTCCACCCGAAGGCGCGGAACCAGGCGGCGGCGGTGGATTTTTTGGCCAGTCGCGCGGTCCACGCGTGCAGCCCGGCAGCTACACGATCAAGATTGTCGCGGGCGACAAGACGGCGAGCGGAAATGTGACGGTTCAGGAGGACCCGCGCATACAAATTGTAGAGGCCGACCGCGGCAAGTTGGCTGAGGCAATCACGCGAGTTTACGCGCTGCAAAAATCTGCCGACGCAGCGCGCAAAACCATGCGCAGCCTGAACACACAGATCACAGCGCTGAAAACTTCCTTGAAAGACAATCCGGAAGTTTCGAAACAAACCAACGACTCGATACAGAAGTTAGCGGACCAGTTGGGTCAGATCCAAAAGAAATTATTTGCCCCTCCGGACACCGGCGGCGCTGGCCCACCGCTGCCCGACGAGCCGCGGCCACTTCTAGGTCAGATAAACAGCGTTGCCGGCGACCTCGACAGTTACACTGGCGCTCCGACTGCCGATGAAATGGTGCACATCGACGATCTGGCTAAGCAGCTAAACGATTTGATTGCGGAACTGAATAAATTCATTGAGACGGACGTGGCGAATTTGAACAAACAACTGCGCGAAGGCGGATTGCAATTCCTGAATCCCGGCAAGCGCCTTGAACCTCCACAGTAAGGAGAATGTTCGCATTATGGCAACTAGATCGGAATCGTTGACACGCATTCCCTGGCGGCGTTCTAAGTATCTGCTGTTCGCCTTCATAGGAGTGATGATGGTCTATGTCGTTCAGCACAATGAACGCTTTTGATCGATCGCGCAGATCCGGTGTGGGATCACTACCAGTCCTTCAAGTGGTGGCTGTTGCCACACGGTTTGGCGGGGGCCTGCGCGCTCGTGCTTGTACCGATGCAATTCTCTGACCGGCTCCGGCGGCGCTTTCCCAAGATGCATCGCGTTGTCGGTCGCATCTACGTCGCGAGTGTCTTCTTCGTTGTCGGTCCAATCGGAACTTACATACAGTATTACCAGGAGCGCATGGGCGCTCCACGCTCCTTCACGATTGCCGCGGCTGTCGATGCCATCTTGTTGATGTCGACCGCGGCCATTGGCCTGGCTTTCATCCTCAAGGGCAAGGTCCATCAGCACCGCCAATGGATGACCCGCAGTTACGCCGTTGCTCTGGTGTTCTTCGAAGTGCGCCTGATCTCCGGCGTGTTTGGACTGGATGACAAAGGCCTTGCCGTCGCCGAGCTTGTCGTGTGGGTTTGCGTCGCCTCCGCTATTCCCTTAGCCGATATGGTGCTTCAGATTCAGGAATCGTTTCGTTCACGCTCCAGCGCTGTGAGGCACCAGGGGACCGCGTGAATCCGTCTCGCTCTGAGCACCTGGCGCGAGTTCTTGAACTAAGGTTTACCAGTTTCGAGTTTTCTCGAGAGCGTCGATAATGTTGCTAAACCCCGAGTCAGCGAGCAAACCCTTGGTAGCTATCAATGGCTGCTCCATCGAGTGATCGCCAAGCTCGGTAAGACGCGGCTGTCACAACTGCGCGCGGAAGATATTCAGAAGTACTATGGACTCGCTGTTGCTCTTCCGGTTTCTATGATCGAAATACTCCAACAGTCAACGGGACAGTAGGCAGTAGTTAGTGAGCATAAAAATCCAAAGATCAAATGCCTTACGCAGCTTTTTGAGGCCTTGTCTTTAATACTCGCCGGCCATTGTATTTGTTTAGTCCTATCTTCTGCAGCGCGCTTGGGATTTCCGCGTTACGCATGAACCAGTGCCACACATTTCCCGTCCGCGAGTTGTCAGCGCTTAATAGAATTATCCCCGCGTTGATGCCAATCACGTCCCGGTCAACCCAACCCGTGTTTGGGTTGAACGCGTCGATGAATCCATACCTCCCGTAAATCCGGTCACCATACTTAGCGCGCATCGCACGCAGAGCGGCGACTGATATTTCCGGAGTGAACATCAGTGAACCGCCGGCGGCGGAAGGTACTACAGTGCCGTCAATTGCCGGATCGCGCGGCGGCCCGCCCCAGGCGAGATAACCCTTAGCACTATCTGAAGCCGTGATGCCCCACATGTTAGGTCCAAATGCGGGAAACTCGTGCGAGAGGTTTATACAGAAAGCACGATGCGCGAGCGTGGCTTCTATTGAGTTCTCAAAATAATCGATCCCGTCCCCGCGGCTTTCGCGCCGGTTGCGATAGTCGATCCAGGCGTGCGCGTATTGATGCATAAAAAGCGGCACGCCAACGGTTGTGAAATATGCGTGACCTTCATAGCGATAACGATCGCGCCACAGAGCGTACCAGGATGCGGGCGAAATCGGATGCGTGGGAGATCCAATTGCCAACAAATAGAGAATGGTGTCTTCGCTAAAGGTGTCCCAGCGAGGCTTGAGAAAACCAGTCTCCGGTTTCCAGCCGTGTGACAAGAGCAGCGGGTGCCCGTTCAGCATCCAGTGAAAATCGACTCGTTCGTAAATCTTGGTTGCCAGCTTTCGTATTTCCGGATCATCACGGAAGTACTGGCGCGCAGTCAGCACGCCGGCCAGCAGCAACGCAGTATCGATGGATGAGACTTCGCTATTCCAGCGGCGTTCCCCGGTTTTCGTATCAAGCCAATGATAGAACCAACCGTGTTTCTCGAAAGCGCGGTCCGCAAAAAATCGTAAGGTACTAAGTGTGCGTTCACGCGCCTGATCCTTAGTGACCCAACCGTGTTCCGCAGCAATGCAAAGCGCAGTCAAGCCAAAGCCAGTCGCCGCGATGCTCGCAACGTTGCGATGATTCTCATCCAGATCTGAGCCATCCATGCGCGCGCGGTCCGGTACCAGACCTGTTTGCGGATCGGCCTGCTCCCAAAAATAGTTGAAGGAACGGTGCTGAAGGTCTGCAAGGAATTGCTCGTTTTCGCGTGAGAATCCTTCGACAGTTTGCCGGCGCTGAAGGGCGAATGTTGTCGAGAGGGAAGGCGGTGTGATTACCGAAGTGAAGGAGCACAGCAGGAACAGGACCGCGAGAATGTGGCGCAAACAAGAGAATAGCTGACCTCTAACTGAGTTCATTTTCTATGCTACCTAATGGCGAGACACACAAATACAATTCTAGTCAGCAAGTCTCACAGGTTGGGAAGGGTGGTTTACCCCCGCTCAGTCGGTGCCTCAATCTGGGCGGGGGCAAGCCCACCTTCCCGACCATGAGACTTTCTTTCTTGAATCTGCTCTGGGTGTCTGTGCCTCTTTGGGCATAGTCCCTTACTGATTCTCAATCGTAAACGTTGCCTCGAGCAGTTCCTCAGAGTTTGGGCCAACCATCACTTTGAACTCTCCCGACTCAACCGCAAAGCGCATTTCTCGATTCCAGAAACCAAGTTGCTCCGCTTCAAGGGTAAAGTCCACACGTTTCTTCTCGCCGGCTGCCAGCGTGATTCGTTGAAACCCTTTCAGCTCTTTCACGGGCCGCGTCATGCTCGCGGCCACGTCGTGAATGTAGAGTTGGACCACTTCATCGCCCGCGCGCCGGCCTACGTTCTCGACGTCAACACTGACCATTAATTTTCCTGCCGACGAAATACGTGGGGCGCTTAGTTGCAAGTTGGAAATCTTAAATTGCGTGTAGCTTAGCCCGTAACCGAAAGGGAATAGCGGCGTCCAGGGAACATCGAGATACTTCGAGGTGTATCGGTTGTTGGCTTCAGGGGGCCGGCCGGTGTTCATATGATTGTAGTAGATAGGCACCTGGCCCACGGTTCGCGGCCACGTGACCGGTAGTTTGCCACTCGGATTCACATCTCCAAACAGCACGTCGGCGATTGCATTGCCTGCTTCCGTGCCGCCCATCCACGCCTCGAGAACTGCCGGTGTGTTTTCAACTATCCATCCCACCGTCAACGGACGGCCATTGATCAATACCACAATCGTGGGTTTGCCGGTCGCGTGCACGGCCTTAACCAGATCCATCTGGCGGCCGGTAAGATCGAGTGAGCTTTTCGAAGCGGCTTCACCGACCATCTCCGCGGATTCGCCGACGAAGACGATGGCTACGTCACTATCACGCGCGATAGCCACTGCTTCGGCAAAGCCTTCGGTTGAATCGCCCTGCGTGTCGCAGCCTTTCGCGTAGCTGACTTTCGTTGCCGGCGAGACCTTCGCCCTGATTCCCGTGAGTGGAGTGACTGTGTCCTCTGGTTTGCCGTCGCCGCTCCACCAGCCAAGCGGCGAACGATGGTCATCTGCCAACGGCCCGATAACGGCAATGGAGTGGAGGGCCTTACTCAGCGGCAAGGCTGCGCGCTCGTTCTTCAATAGGACCATGGAACGATCGGCGATGGCGCGCGCGGCGGCACGATTGGAGGCAGTAAGAAGCGAACTACTTTCACGTGCTTCGTCAGTATATGGATGTTCAAACAATCCCAGCCTGAATTTGATCCGCAGGATACGACGCACGGCTTCGTCGATTGTCGCCTGCGATATCTTTCCTTCTTTCAGCAGTTCCGGGCCACGCTGATTAAAGAGCCGACTGACCATTTCCATATCAACGCCGGCGTTTAGTGCCAGCCGGGCCGCGTCCGGGTCGTCTGCAGCCAGGCCATGGTTGATTAGTTCTTTCACTGAGGTGTAGTCGCTAACCACGAAGCCATCAAACTTCCATTCGCCGCGCAAGACCTTTGTCAGCGTGAAAGGATTGGCTGATGTCGGCACGCCGTTGAGATCGTTGAAGGCGCTCATTACGGTGCCAACGCCCGCATCAACTGCTGCTTTGAATGGGGGAAAGTATATTTCGCGCAATGTGTTTTCCGACATGTCGGTGGTGTTGTAATCACGTCCCCCTTCAGTTGCCCCATAGGCAACCCAGTGTTTAGCGCACGCGAGTATCTTGTCCGGCGCACTATAATCAGTTCCCTGAAATCCACGCACGCGTGCGCGCGCAAAGGCGGCACCGAGGAACGGATCTTCGCCGGCGCCTTCCGTGATTCGACCCCAGCGCGGGTCGCGCGCGATATCGAGCATGGGCGCGAATGTCCAGCGCACGCCGGAATTGCGGGCCTCCTGCGCGGCGATGCTGGTCGAACGTTGGGCTGACGCCGGATCCCAACTGCTGGCTTCAGCCAAGGGAATCGGAAAGATGGTGCGGTAACCGTGAATTACATCGAAGCCGAACAAGACGGGAATCTTCAGGCGAGATTCATCCATTGCCACATGCTGCAGCTGGTTGGTATTTTTCGCGCCGCGAACGTTCAGGGTTGAGCCAAGCAGACCTTCGCGAATCAGATCCGGGTGCTCAGGACGAAAGGTGCCATTGCCTTCGCCATCGAGTTGCTGAAGTTGGCCGAGTTTCTCCGCGAGAGTCATGCGCGCGAGCAACGCACCAATCCTTTTCTCGGTCTCACTTTGCGAGGACGTTGCCACCCGGGGCGATAGGGTTGCAGCCAGGACCACGAAGATCATTAACAGCCAAGTAAACTTCACAGACCTCATCTAGTGTTTCTCCGGCACTGAAAAAGCATAGTGAAAGGTTACGGGATTACTGTCCCAATTTGAAAGTTTATCTCTGCGAAGACCGCTTGAGCCTGTGACCAGAATAGCGGTTAGCCAATAACGCAGAAAGTCAAAAACTTAAGTGCTGCCAAAACCCATGAAACCGTTCCATTCAAGTTCCACTCGCACTGTCCCCTGACGAATATCAGAAACGCGAATGGATGGACCACCGGGTGGCCCATCCATTTGCTCGAACCTTCGCGCCGGACTAGAAACTGAACCGAAATTGAAATTCGGTGACGCGCCCAGCGAGAGCGCTTAGAGCGCGGCCAAAGTCTCCCCGGTTAGTAAAATCGGTGTTGGCTCGTCCGCCCGTTTGAAAGGGAGGAAGGTTAAGAATGTTGAAGACGTTGAAGAAGTTGGCCCTGACTTCCAGGTTTGCCGCTTCACCGAGATGCAGAAAACTCGGGAGCCCCGTCTGCTTAACGATACTGAGATCGACTGAGCGATAGTTTGGTCCGCGGAACGAGTTGCGCCCGACGCCCGCCGGCCCTCGCAACAGTGTGGTCACACAGTGTATTGGGAAATCGCTGCAATCATCGATCACGCCAAAAGCGGTGCGTCCGCCATTTGGGAAAATCCCGTTAATGAAGTCCTGGTTATTGGGATTTGAAATCGCGCCGCCAAAGTATTGGGTCGGAAAGTCGTTGCCCTTGCCATCACCATTGGCATCGTTGGCTGCGTCCCCGGGACGATCAAAGAAGCAGCAGCCCTGCTGAGGCGTCCAGGGGAAGCCGGAGTGGAGATCAAGAATGCCATTGATTTGGAAACCGCCAAAAGCCTTGCCCACAAAATCTGTGCGATGACGGAAGAGCGGGATGTCCCACAGCCCCGAAAGAATAAAGTTGTGACGAATATCGAAATCCGACGGCCCACGATCGAGTCGCTGGTCGCTTGGATCCGTCTGCTGCGCTCCCCGTCCGAATGAGCTGGTGTCAATACTCTTGCTCCAGCGGTAAACGCCTTCCATTTGAAAGCCGCTCGAGTATCGGCGTGTCGCGCGCAAGATCATCGCGTTGTAGCTAGAATTTACGTCGGGTAACGGGAAAAAGATGCGATCAAAGTTTGGATTGCCAGTCAGGCGCGGCGTGATTTTGGTCCCATTTGCCAGCGCCTCCTGCACCTCGTCCTTTTGATTGACACAACCGACGCAGTTAAACGAATCGCCTGGATAGTAACGGTTGAGATCGACGGTGCGGATCAGCTTACGGCCCATACTCCCCTGATATCCGACCGACGTGATAATTTTGTGTGGCAGCTGGTACTGAACATCCAACGAATAGCTATAAACGTAGGAGTTCGGCAAATCCCTGGGCGCGCCGTTGATCTCAATAGGAATGTCACGCCGAATGAAACCGCCGGGCAGCGTTACCGGACCGCCCGGATTGAGTAGCCCGCCCGTCTGTGGATCGATCCCACCGCGCAGGGCCGCGTTGGGCGGATATGACAATGGCGCGCCGGCCGTGCCGAAAGCATAGAGAATCTGGCCCGTCCCATCCGGATCGGTTGGAGTGCCACAACATAGTCCCACCCCTGCTGCTGAAAACGGCGTATTGAAACGCGCGTTGTTGAAGAGATTTGTGAAGAGGCGATCGTAGAAGATGCCGAACCCGGCGCGCACGACCAACTTGTCCTCGCCAAAGAGATTCTTCAGCATCCCGTCATCGAAACGCGGACTCCAGGCGATACCAACTCGCGGTGCGAAGTTGTTGAAGTCGCTATCGTAAAGTTTCCTGACCGGAACAACGCGACCATCAATCACGCCATTCGGACCAAGTTGGTAGTTAGTCAGTCGTCCCTGAGTTTCCGTGAGCGGCGATTGGTATTCCCATCGCATTCCCAGGTTGATCGTCAGATTCGGTCTGAACTTCCAGTCATCCTGCACAAAGAAACCGAATGAATTGGTGCGGAAGTAGCGCTGGCTGTCGGGCGGACCACCGGTCAACGGATCAATATCCTGTGTGTTTTCAAAGAAGGGCGCGTCGTTGGCCAAAGAGAGTATGTTGTCGAAGGAGAACTCAGGCCGTGAGCGTATGCGCCGGTTACTGTTGTCCTGCTCGCGGCGGACTT
>JACCVY010000239.1 GCA_013697915.1 Blastocatellia bacterium
AAGTCCACCAGCGGATAACCGGCGATGGCGCCTGACTTCGCCGCCTCGATAATCCCTTTCTCGATTGCTGGTCGAAACTGTTGCGGTACCGCGCCGCCAAAAATCTTGTCTTCGAAAACAAAGCCGCCGCCGCGCGGTAACGGCTCAAACACAACCTTGCAGTCGCCAAACTGGCCGCGGCCACCGGTCTGTTTCTTATGCCGTCCCTGAACCTCTGCGCGTTGCGTAATTGTTTCTTTGTAAGGAACCTTAGGTGGATGAAGCGTGACTTCCACGCTGTAGCGTTTCTTCAGTTTCTCGACCACGGTTTCCACATGCAGTTGACCTGAGCCCGAAAGCAGAAACTCTTTTGTCTGCGCATCACGAGTAAAGTGAAGTGCCGGATCTTCTTCCAGAATTTTATGCAGCGCCACGCTGATCTTCTCTTCGTCCTGGCGCGACTTTGGCTCGATGGCAAACGCGATCGCGGCCTCGGGATATTCGACGGGCGGATAGACAATCGGCGCCGCCTTATCGCACAGCGTGTCGCCGGTCTGTGTCTCTTTCAATTTCACGCAAGCAACAATGTCGCCAGCCTGCGCCTCAGAAACCTTGTCGAGCTGCTTGCCCTGGACCGAGTGCAGCATGCCGAGGCGTTCCATGGTCCCACGACTTGAGTTCAGCACCGTGGCATCATTTTGCAGCTTGCCACTGATAATCTTCATCACGTTGATGCGGCCGGCAAACGGATCCGCGACCGTGCGGAAACAATAAGCTGAAAACGGCTCGCTCGCGCTGTACTTGCGCGCAATCTTTTCGGCATCAGCCGGAGCGTCAACAGGAAGACCATACTCAGCTTCGTGATGCGCCGGGTCGGGCGCGTAGTCAACAATCGCGTTTAGAAACGCGCGCAAGCCAACCAGCGTGGCTCCGGAAACGGCAAACACCGGACATAGCTTGCTGTTGGCGATGGCTTTATTGATGTTTGGCAGAATGTCGGCTTCATCGAGCGTGCCTTGTTCAAAATACTTTTCCATCAGCACGTCGTCGGATTCGGCAACCAGTTCAACTAATCTTTCGCGGGTCTTGTCAACGTATTCGCGGCCTTCCGTAGGAATGTCGATCTCTTTGGCCTGGCCGTCAGGTCCAAGCTCGTAAGCCTTCATATGGACCACATCAACGACGCCGCGGAAGTCTTTTTCTTTTCCAATCGGCAACGTAAAAGGAATAATTGCGCGGCTAAAGATTTTCTGGGCGCTTTCAACTGCCTTGCCGAAATCGGAATGCTCTTTATCAAGTTTAGTGACTACCATTATGCGTGGCACGATGAATTCGTTTGCATAGGCCCACGTCTTTTCAGTTTGAACTTCTACTCCCTTAACACCGTCAACTACCGCCAGCGCGCAATCAGCTACGCGCAGCGCCGGGCGCGCATGAGAAATAAACGCCGCATAACCTGGCGTGTCTATAAAATTTATTTTTGTATCGCGATGTTCTAAGTGAGCGAGCGCGGTGTTGAGGGTAATTTTGCGGGCAATGGAATCTTCTTCGTGATCCGTAACCGTGGTGCCTTCATCAACTTTTCCCCAGCGTGGTGTGGCTCCGGCGACGTAGAGAAGCGAACTAACAAGTTGCGTCTTCCCTGCGTCGCCGTGTCCGATGACCGCAAGGTTGCGAATGGATTCCGTGGCGTAGGCTTTCATAAAAATAATCCTTTCGGATGAGCAAATGTAGGATAGACATTTTTGCCTGTGTCGAGTTGCGCAATGACAATCTGTCCTGATTGAGCGGCGACAGGCAAGAATGCCTGTCCTACCATTTTCCGGATTGGAAGTAATTTATCCGAGCGCGAAGGTTAAACGCAAGCGAGGTGGCCGCCGCCGGTTTGGCCATCCTTTGAAGTCAAATTCGCATCGAAATAGCTGGAAAAATCGATTACTCAAGATTACTAGAATGGGGAAAAATTGTGTTTTACCGAAGATTCATTTTAGCGGCCGCCATGTTAGTGCTCGCCCTGGCGGCGACAGCAACCAGCTTTGCGGCGGGCGCAACAGAAAACAACAACCTGAGAAATTTGCGAGTGGTTGATCCGATTAACCTGGCGATTTTGGTTCAGGATGATTTGACTTCGCAGGTTGGAAACGAACTGGGCGTAACTGCCGACTTCATACGATCGTTGCCGCGAGGTTCGCGGGTGATGGTTGGCTACATCACATCCGGCACACTACAAGTGCGGCAACCATTTACTAGCGATCTCAACAGGGCAGCACAGTCCTTGCGAATTCCTATTTCCAGCACCGCTACCTCGGCGTTTAATCCATACATTGAGGTTGTCGAAGCTTTGCGTGGCTTCAACTCAAATTTGCGGGGACGCAACGCGGTGTTGTTGATTTCTGATGGCCTCGACATTTCGCGCGGGTTCGATGTCGACAGCGCCGGACATACCATTGATCTGGAGCGAGCCATCAAACAAGCAAATCAACGCAACGTTGCCATCTACACTTTCTATGCTCCGTCAGTTGGTTTGACTGGTCGCAGCATGTTGGCAGCGAGCTATGGGCAGAGTTCACTCAACCGGTTGGCCCACGAGACGGGGGGCAAAGCCTTCTTCCAGGGTTCTACCGGATTTGTGACTTTCAGTTCCTACTTCGCACGTCTGGCGCAGACTCTTAACGCGCAGTCTGCGACAGTGTCATAAGCTGTAACGCAAGCGAAGCTTGACGCGCACAAGCCCTCTCCCCAACCCTCTCCCAAAGGGAGAGGAAGAAAGACTTCAAACTTTCTAGTTTGTCGCGGCGTTACAACAAGCTAAAGCTTATCGGACATAACTGACCGACGCCCCGACATTTTGCTTGGATTGACCAGAATGGCGGTGATAAAGTTGCTTACGGAATCGCATGTAAATTTCCACTGACTCTTGCGGTGGGGTCTGATTCAGCGGCGGACCACCGTTCATAACCTGGCTGGTAGCGTGCGCGAATATTGTTTAATCGTCGAGGGTGCTTACCTTTCGGAATCCGAAGCCGAACACGCCCTGCGCGATCCTTTCATCGAAGATTGGGTCGAACAAACCGGTCACTTCAAAATCCACAACATGAAAGAGATCCTAATTACGCAGGGCGTCACGCTTGGTTCTTTAGGCGTCGTCATGCTCGACGAGCACCTGTTTGAGATTGCCAGTGCCGATCCTGAACATCCGCTGAGCGAACTTAAAGCAAAAGGCGTCGCCGAAGCATTAAAACGTCAGGACATGTTTGAAGAGATTAAAGTCGAACCGCGCGATGAAGATGTTTAGCCCAACCCAAAACTAAAAGTTGACCTCTCCATCTGAACAAAAGTTTTTCGCCGGACGGGTAGTTGTTTCTGTCGGCGATATTACGAAGCAAGAAGTAGACGCGATCGTCAACGCGGCAAATTCGTCACTGATGGGCGGCGCTGGCGTTGACGGTGCGATTCATCGCGTTGGCGGACCGGCAATCATCGCAGCCTGCCGCGAAATCAGGCGCACCTCTCATCCGCAGGGACTGCCTACAGGCGAAGCGGTAATCACTACCGCTGGCGAACTGCCGGCCCGACATGTCATTCATACCGTGGGACCAATCTACGGACAGCAAGGAGGGCTGGAAGCAGAATTGTTGGCTTCGTGTTATCAAAACTGTTTGTCGTTGGCGTCGCAAAACAGCCTCACATCTATCGCGTTTCCCGCTATCTCGACCGGCGCGTACGGCTATCCACTCGACGAAGCGTCGCCAGTTTCATCAACGGTAATATCGAAATTCCTCGCTGGAGACTCAACTCTGCAACAAATACGACTCGTTTTCTTCCGATCCCTGGACGCGGAAACTTTTCTCAAGCACCACAAATTCGCCTGAGCGTCGAACTGTGTATAAGAGCCGCTTTGTTTTGGACTAATATGTGAGTCCCTCGAGTCGGCGATACAGTTCGCGGCTCTGCCGCACTCAGTGTGGTAAGGCATTTGCCTTACCGTGAAGCTTCCCTTAGATATTCGCGAGGCTCAGCCTCGCGAATATTTTTAAATGGCCCTACGGAAAGGCCGAGCCTTTCCGCACGGAAGGCGGCACAGCCGCACACGCCTAATCGTTTGCTATGATTGAAACCATCGAAGAACTGAACAACAAAGTGGCCCCGAAGACTCAAGTCCTACCATTGCCTCTCGAACCCCTCGGGAAAATTTCCTGGAACTATTGGTGGAGCTGGTCGCGCGATGGCGCCGGTTGCTTTCGCGAGCTGGCGCCTGCGATTTGGGAAGAGTGTGAACACAACCCACGCCTCTTGTTGTCGCGAGTCTCCGAATACCGGCTCGCTGAGATGGCCAACGATCCCGTCTACTGCGAACGAGTAAACAAGCTGGCAAACGATTTCGCTGAATACATGGGTCTCCACCCCAACGGGGCTGCCCCGCTGGGGACCCCGGGCCTGGGCCAGGACTGGTCCAATCCGGGAAACATCGCGGCCATCACTCTTGAGCATCCGGTTGCATACTTCTGTGCTGAGTTTGGCGTTCACAATTCGCTGCCGCTTTATTCAGGCGGCCTGGGCATCCTTGCCGGCGATCATTTGAAATCGGCAAGCGATCTGCGCCTGCCTTTGGTGGCGGTTGGTCTGCTTTATCACCAGGGATACTTTCGCCAGCGCTTAAATCGCGAAGGTTGGCAGCAGGATGTTTATCGGGAAACTGATCCCGAGATACTGCCGCTGCACCCGGTCACCGGTGAAGATGGTTCGCGGTTGTTGATTGAAGTTTTGATTCGCGATCGCGCAGTGCG
>JACCVY010000252.1 GCA_013697915.1 Blastocatellia bacterium
AAGCGTACGGCGGCAGGTGAGTTTGTCAGCGAACGTTGATGTGTAGCAGAGTTGCTGATAACGCAAATCTAAAACTCCTAACGTGAGGTTGCGAAGGTTTCAGAATGCAATTGCCTGCGTTTGCAATTTTTCCCTGGTTGAAAGACCATGATTGAGAAAGTTACCCAACCAGGCAATGAAACAGGAACGAACCCACGGAAATCGTTTTCATCAATACCTTATTCATGGTTTTAGTGTTGCGATATTGTCTCTCGTTATCTTCGCCGTTCCTTGTTTCGCACAGGATTCCGCCACCACGGCAACACTCAACGGCACGGTGCGTGACGTGGCCGGGGCTATCATTCCCGGTGCAACCGTCACGGTGCGCAATCTCACTACAAATCAAACACGAACCACCACAACTGAATCTGATGGTAGTTACCGGATCCCGGCTATCGCTGTCGGCGAATACGAACTAAAAGCGGAAGCCGCCGGCTTTGCGCCTTATTTCAATCCGGAAGTAACCCTGGCGCTGGGCCGGTCTACCTCGCTGGATATTTCTTTGCCCGCAGCGGGCGTAAACGCTCAAGTGACTGTCACCGACAGACCACCGGCGCTCGATGCCACGCAAACCGCTGTTACTACTTCTATCGATCCGGAGCGCATTGAAGAATTGCCCGTCAACAGTCGCAACTATTTGGAGTTCACGCTCCTTGCTCCCGGGGTCGCGCCTTCGAATCAACCGGGTTCCGGGAGCGGAGGCGCCGCGTCAGGGTCGCCACTCGCCGATAGTGGATTCACTTTCGGAGGCCTGCGTGCGCGCAGCAATTCGATCTCCATCGACGGCCTCGACAATACCGATGAGACTACGGGCGCCGCGTGCATCGCCCTTTCGCCGGAAATTATTCGCGAGTTTCAGATCGTCAATAACGGTCAATCCGCTGAGTTTGGCGGGGCTGCGGGTGGGGCGATTAATGTCGTTACCCGCGTCGGTGAAAATCAATTCCATGGGGACGTTTTCACGTTTTTTGCAAACGAACGCTTCAATTCGCGCGAAGCTTTTTCCGATCCGTCTCCTGCCGGCCGCTTGCGCTTTCGACGAGTGCAACCCGGCGTTGCGCTCGGTGGTCCAATTAAACGTGATCGCCTTTTCTTCTACGCCGCGGCGGAACAAGTGCATTTGTCGGCGGAGGATGAAGCCGAAATATCTGCGTCAACTCGCACGCGCATAAACTCGCTCTTAGCTTCCGGCTTCGCCCCTCGTTTGGCGGTAAGGTCACTCACTTCCGGACGTTTTCCGATTGGTTCAGACGAAACTGAGATGGCGGGCAAGCTCACCTACATCGCTACCCAACGTCACACCTTGAACTTTCGTTTCGCCTTCACGAATCTGCGGGATCGCGGCGATGGCTTCAACACGGACCTTCTTACTGATCGGTCAGCGCGCGGGTCGGTTTACACAAAAGACTATCAATGGACCACATCAGCGATTTCCGTGCTTTCATCAAAGCTGGTCAATGACTTCCGCTTTCAAGTCAGCCGGCGTTACGTCTTAACACGTGCCGGCGACACTGTCGGGCCAGGCGTGGAGATTGTTGGCCTTGCTCGCTTTGGCCGCCCCTTTGACGCCGATGCGACGCGGCGCGAAACACGCGAGCAGCTAGTCGACAACATTTCGTCGCTAAACGGGCGCAGCGAGTGGAAAGGCGGCGCGACTGTTAATCACGTTTCACTCCGGAACGATGCGCGCGATGGGTTTGGCGGTCTCTTCCTCTTTCGCACCCTTGATGATTTTGCCCACAGTCGTCCGGCACTCTGGCGACAAGCGTTTGGCATGTCGGCAACTCAATTCGGCGTAACGAGTACGGGCACGTTTCTGCAGAATCACTGGCGCCCCAAACCGGAGCTAACTTTTAACCTGGGCATCCGCTACGACGTTGAGCGTCTGCCGTCGCCATTCGCAACCGACAAAAACAATTTTAGTCCGCGGCTCGGCATGGCCTGGAGTCCCGGAAAAGAATGGGTGGTACGCGTCGGGGTTGGAGTTTTCTTTGATCGCCTGCCGCTGGCATTTCTCAACCGCGCGATTCAGAAAAACGGCATGCAGAGTTTTGAACAGATCGCCGGCGACCAAGCCGCGGTGAGCATTTTCGCGGCTACGGCAGGTGGTCGTGCCGTCAATCCAATTGTTGGTATCGCTCCGTCGATCTTCCGCGTTGATCCGAAATTCGTCACACCTTACAGCCGTCAGATTAATGCCGGTGTCGAACGACTTTTGAGCCGGGACATTACGCTACGGGCTGATTATCTCTTCACGCGCGGGTTTCATCTTCCGCGCATCCGCAACATCAATTTGTTGACGCCTGTGATTCTGACGGCGGCAAACACAGCGACGCTCGGCATCTCAAATCCCACCGCGCAGCAATTTGGTCGTGCCGTCTTTGGACCGGGAAGAACCGATCCGCGTTTTGATGCGATTTACCAGATTGAAGATTCGGCAAACTCGACTTACAACGGTCTGACGTTGGCGCTTAACAAAAGACTGAGTAACGAATTCGAACTGCTTGCCTCTTACACGCTGTCGAAAACAACTGATGACGCTTCTGACTTTGACGAGCAGCCGCAAAACCCTTTTGACTTGCGAGCAGAACGCGCGCTTTCGCGTCAGGACGTCCGTCAACGCTTCGTCGTCAGCTCGCTATTTGATCTGCCGTTTGGTGAAGAGGAAGGAAGTAAAGGCGGTAACAAGGAAGCGGGTGATTTGCTGGGAACCGTTCTGGGCCATATTGAGATTGCACCCATTGTAACTCTCAGCAGCGGGCGACCTGTTAATCCATTGACGGGAAGTGACGAAGAACGAAGCGGTGCTTTTCCTTTAACATCACGACCGCTTGGTTTGGCAAGAAACAGTCTGCACACGCCGGGCTTTATCAACGTCGATATGCGGGCCCTGAAATACTTTCCTTTCGGCGAACGACGAAGGCTCGATCTCGTGGTAGAAGCTTTCAATCTTTTCAATCATCCGAATGTGCTCGGTCTCAATTCGTTCTACGGTTCGGGAGCGACGCCGCTTTCGACGTTCCGCATGCCGACGTCGTTTGCCGCCCCTCGACAAATGCGCTTCTCGATTGACTTTGAGTTCTAGAGTAAGAGAACGAGTTTCTTCCTAATGACCTGGTGTGCCTCGGAGATCATGGCAGGAAGAAACCGACGACAAAACGCAATACTCCGGCGCCGAGAATCACCCAAATTGCGTTCGGTCGATAACGAATCAGGACAAAGCCGGCGAGGATGGCAATGAGCAAACCGGCCCAGGTGTGAATACCTGCCCGCCCCATGCTGATGCCAGCTGCCACCAATAACCCAACGACTGCGGGCGTGACGCCTTTCAAAAACGACTGGACAATTCTGTTGTTTTGGAAACGCGCGAGCGACGAACCCGCCACCACAGTCATCAAAAACGACGGCAGAAAGATGCTGACAGTTGCCACAATCGCCCCGAGCGTTCCGGCCACGCGATAACCGATGAACGTCGCCATGATTAAAACCGGACCCGGCGTGATCTGCCCCAGCGCCGCAGCATCAACGAACTCCTGATGCGTCAGCCAATGATGCGCATCGACGACTTCCGCTTCGATCAGAGGGATCATTACAAAGCCGCCACCGAAAGTGACCGCGCCCATGCGCAGGAAGATCGTCGACAACAACAGCAGCAGTCCGACCTTTGCGAAGATGGGCATTGAGGCGCCCAACAAAATCGCCGACCCGAGTTTAGTCCCACCACCTTTTGGCTTTTCCCGTTCTGCTTCTTCATCTCGAGCCGCCTCGAGTTCTGCCTGTCGAACCCGCTCGTCCGCCATTGCCCGCGTTATGTAACCGCCAACGAAATGGGTCTCGCGCATGTGACGACGTCGCCTTTGTAAGGTGACGCGCGCGGAGATGCGCTTGCGTCGCGACGCGACACCCTGAAGTCGTCCCAATTTGCGCAGTTGTTTTTCAGCGAACGAGTCAATGAAGATGCCGACGAGGCCGGCAGCCAGCACTACCTCAATCACGGTCGCGCTAAAGAAGGCGACTACCAAACATGAAAGCACTGCCAGCAGCCACTGCCATGGTTTGTAAAGTGTGTTGCGCCCAATGCGCCAGGCAGTAACGATCACCAGCGCTACCACCGCAGCGTTCAAACCGCGAAAGAGTCGATCCGTGTCAGGCAGGTAGCGCAGGTGCCGGTAGAGAATCGCCAGCACAATCATCATCAGCATCGAGGGCAGAATGAAGCCGGTGATGGCGACGATGGCGCCACGCCAGCCGCGCAGTCTTAAGCCGACGTACGTCGCAGTATTGCCCGCGGCTGTGCCGGGCAAACTTTGCGCGAGCGCAAAGCCGGCCGAGAAGTCCTGCTCGGTAAGCCAACGGCGCTGATGGACCACCAGCGAACGGATTTGCGAGATCACCGCGTAACCGCCGCCAAAGCCAACGAAGCCGATTTTTAGAAGTGAGAGGAAGAGGCCGCCAAGCGTGGGCGTAGCGGCGATGCGCTCTAGTTCGCGCCGAGTGTCGCGCGCCCGCGTGCGCATTTTGCGCGCGCGATTTCGGATTCGGGTTGTGCGCTTGTCGACCTGTGTGACCACTGTGCTTGGTCAAATAGACTAACACACCGCGAACAAAAATCAGCCGCGGATTTACGCGGATACACGCGGATACACGCGGAACACGCGGATCAAATCAGAAACAAGAAGCAAGAAGGGTAACCCTGAGAAGTATTTTTCTGATCTGCGTGTATCCGCGTTAATCCGCGGCCAAAGTTTTCTGCCTTAGATAGCCGAATTAGAACTTCAGCACCGTATCAAACTGCAAACGCGTGGTCGCACGGTTAATAGAGCCCGCCGGTGTTGCGGCAAATGGGCCCAGCAAACCATTCGGCCGCTCCGTGACAATGCCGGTAACTGTGAACGTCAAGCGCGGATCGGCAGCGTAGGAAAACTGTAAACGGTGCCCGCGCATGTCTGACTGTTGCGTCACGTCGGAAAAATTGAACGGCGTGAGCACTGCATCTTTCTCGATGCGCAGGAACGTATAGCCAAACTGAATATCGCCGCGATCTTTTGTTTTCCCTACCTGTACTTCACCCCAGAAACCATGGTTCTCGTGATTCGACAAAAGCAGATCGGCGCCGCCGGGACCAGCTGTGACTACATCATGCGTCTGCGTGTTAGCAACAAAGTCCAGCAGGATGGCGACCGGGAAACGTTTGCTGTGTTTCAGCTCGAGGCGCGCCAGCAGGTCGACCAGGTTGAAGCCGGAAGCCAAATGGCCATCGCGGTTCGTGGCGTTATTGCTGGCATTGGTTATTCCAAGATTGCCGTTGCCTGCCACCAACAGTTCGCGCGGAATGGAAACTTGAGTCGTGATAGTTTGAGCCGGCGTAGCCCCATTAGCGGGAATGGTAAAGGTTACGGGAAGCTGCAATTGGCTGCCGAAAACTTGCACCGGCGTAATGAACTGCGTGCCTGAATAAAAGAGATCGGCGACTGAAAGATTGAGCGCCACCTTCGCGCTAGGTTCGAAGTGCGCCCGTGCTTGTGCTCCAAACAAAGCAAGGTCGCGTCCACCGCGCCGCGACTGATCGATGTTCACGGTGCCGTTGCTGTTGCGCACAAAAGCGGAATTGCGTTCCAGGAAAGGGAGTTCCCAGGCGACAAACGTCACGTCCTTGAGTTTCGATTTCTTAAAGCCGCGCGAATAGGATTGGTTGAACCCCTCGACCATCAGGTCGTTGTCGATGGTCATTTCAGTGAAATTCCAGGGCGGTTCAAACTTGCCCCCCTGAAGTTTGAGACCCGGCACACTGTGCGGCTTGTAAGTTATGAATGCCTGATCAACTCCAAAAGGTTTGCGATTAAAGAAATCCGTCATGGTTTGGTTGGTAGAGATGCTTTCGGCAAAGCTGCCGGTCGCGAAGCGCAATCCCCAATCAAACTCCGGTCCAATCGAGCCACGCATTTGCAGCCGCGCACGCAAACGCATGCGGTGGCGCGGACTCAAATCGTTGCCGAGCGCCGCCGGGTTAGCGCCGTTTGCGAGACTGTTCGATTGTCCAAAGAGGGACTCGGATCGCAGGCGGATGTCACCGCTGAATTTGATCGCGCTCAGCTCCGAAATGCGCGATTCAACGTTCTTGATCCGGTCATCAACAGTCGGCGACTTCGCAGTCTGCGGAGCGACTGACGCTTGTGCAGTTGAAGTTGCGGGCACTTCGCCACTATTCAGTTTGGCGGTAAGCAGGCGAATGGTCTCTTGCTGTTCTGCCATTGTTTGCTGCAGGCGATCGAGTCGCTGACTCTGTTCGACCAGCATCTGCTCCAGCGTGTTGATCTTCGCATCAGTGGTTTCCGGTTTGACATCTGGAACGGGCTCCGACGTTTTCGCCGAGACAGTTGCAACCTCAAACCGGTTGGCCGCATGTTTTCTCGCCACTTTCTGCGCGCGCACCTCGACTACGCCGATGGCGAATAGGAAGACAGAGAGCAACAAGATCAAGAAGTGACGCTTAGCGTTCGAATTGATTTTCATCCGCATGTGCACATCCTTTGGAAGAGAAATGCTCTGAAAAAAATCATCGGAACTCAGAACAATGCGGGCATCGTCTTAAGCCCAGGTGAACGCAACATTAAATCAGTGTTAACGGAAGCTGACTAGAGAAGAATGGAAGGGACCGGGATGTTGGCGGCTGTGTCGGACTCCGTGCGGTAAGGCTTTGGCTTACCGAAAACAATTTCTCGAAACTTCGCGAGGCTCAGCCTCGCGAAATCTTTGTAAGGGCTCGACGGAAAGGCCAAGCCTTTCCGCACGGAAGGCGGCCGAGCCGCGAAGATTCTCGATCAATCAAGTAACACACGCGCGTCCAGAGCTTCGGCTCGCTCAATTGCCGCCAGCAAACGCAGGTACTGCAAATAGTTTCTGCCGCGGCTGGTGAGTCGCGCAACTTCCGACTGACTAAGATCATTGCGCAGCAGCAGATCGAGAAAGTCGTAGTAGTCGGCAGTAGCGCTAGGCGGAAGTTCGCGGACGTAGCTCGTTTTGCGACTAACGTCGGAACGAAAACCGGCGAGCAGATCGAAAATGTTGTCGGTAGTTAACCGGCCGGCTTCACGAGATAAACGGATCGGCACGCGCAGTTCAAAAAAACGCAGCCCCTGCGCGGTAGTCACCCGGCGCAACTCCTTCGTCGCTTCACCGTCAAAAGGCGACTCGGCGTCAACGAGTATGCGCAACAGGCGCGGCTGATCGGTGCTGTCGATGGTATCGAGTACGAGCTGTACGCGATCGGCAAGGAATTTTTCAAACTGCGCTTCGATGGGATAAGTGATGCGGCCCAGACAGCCGACTGCTTCACCTTCACCGGCAACCTCGTCAGGTAAGCAAGCCGGACAAGACGGACAAACAACAGTTTCCGCCTGCATCAACTCAATTTCGTCGCTCGCATTCTCTACCCATTCGAGTTTCTCGGGCGAAGGCGACCTGGTATCGCCGGTTGTCAGGCGCGCATGCAGATTTCCCAGACGACCCCACTCGCGCAGGTGCTGCTCGGAATAGCGCGCGCGCAAGGTGCAGGGATATTTAACTGCGAATTCGAGTGACAAGCCTTCTCCCGAAGCTAACTACTTTTTTTGAGCCCCGCCACCAACTTCTTATAGCCTGCTTCATTCCGCAGCAGATCAAACTCATGGTCCTGTTCGATCTTTGCCAGGTCGGTAAAGCCATTCTCGATCGCGCGGCCCAGCGCATCGATGGCCTTGCTCTTGTTTCCCGCGCGCGCATAAGCAAGGGCCAACTCGTAAAATAAGTAAGGGTTTTTCGGCCCGAGCAGCGTGGCGATTTCGAGTTTCTCAGCAGCGCCCGCATGATTCTTTAACATGGAGAGTCTGTTGGCCGATTCATAGACTTGAACAACGGCTGCCTGCAAAGCGCGACGCGCCACTCGCTGCTGGCTGATGTCCTTCGTGTCTTCCGCCTTTCGCGTCAAATCTGAAACCACCGATCTTAGTTCGGCCAACGCCTCGGGATAAGTTGTCCCGTTCTGCAGTTGGGCTAGCAAAGTTTGCATCTTCGTTTCCAGATCCCTTTGGCGTTCTTCTTCACCGCGTTCACTCTTAATAGCTGCTTTAATTTCCTTACTAGCCGCCAGCCGTACGGCTGTTGCTTCGAATTCCCTGGTATCGCGCAAATCTTTGAAGTCGGCGGCCAGCGCCTGGTTCTCGAGATAAGCCTCGTAATTCTTTCCAGCCGTTTCGTAACCGTGGGCCATAGCGGTTCGCTCGGCCAGGAATTGATCGATGAGCGCCTCATCCTTGGCGCGCGTTCCCTTTTTCATTGCCTGAATTTCCATCCAGACGATTGCTTGCCTACACAGATCGGCGGGTGGCCAATCGTGGCCGCCGGCGAAAACTTCCAGATGATTGCGCACGCCAACGGCATCGAGCTTTCGCTTCAATTGCTGCACTTCGGGAAAGTTAAAGTCTTCCGTCCCTGTTGTCGCGAAAACTCCGAACGGCAACCCGGCCGCCGGCGCCTCATTGCCGGGGAAGCCTGCACTGCAGACAATCACGCCGGCAATGGCCCCGGAATACCCGAGAGCTATCGCGGCAGCGACGCGCGCGCCGCCCGAAAAACCTGTGGTGTAAACGCGACGATCGTCGATTTTGAATTGAGCGTGCGTGTCTTCCCAGAGTGTTTGGACCACGCCTGCAACCTGCACGCCATTTTGTGAGTTATTCGAGCCGACAACGATGTAACCGAACTTTTCGGCGGCGTCCTTAAATAACGTAACCGGCAACTTGCCACGCGCGCCCGGGTCGAAAGCGTAAAGGATGGGCCACTTCTTATCGGGCGTGTAGCCCGATGGAAGATACAGCGCGTAAGTTTGTTGCGGGTCGGCTTTGCAGTTTACGCTTTCGACAATCTTGCCCCGGGGCAATTCATCGCGTTGGTTTGCAAAACCGTGAGCTGCGGTCGGCAGGAGCAAAGCAAGCAGGGCTAGCAGGTGACAGCTGGTTATGGTTAACTTTTGAAACATGCAAATTCAATTTTCGAAGTGCAGCACAAACGTCTTGACTGCTTCGCCCGTTAGATCGCGGTAGGACTGCCAGTTACCCGACAGCCCCCGCACAGATCCCGGCGTGCAGTTTTCCCGCACCGGGCTCTTCATGAATACTCGCTGCCGCATGAAGGCTCAACAGCGCGAAGCCACCAAAC
>JACCVY010000257.1 GCA_013697915.1 Blastocatellia bacterium
AAGTCAGGCCAAAAAGCCGCCTGACTTTCCCACATTCCCACAGCTTCTACTGCTGGAGACGAAATGAACCGATCGGACACTTCACTTGCTAATAACACCGGACATTTTAATTTGCTAACAACAGCAGATGGAGAAACGTTGAAGGTTTCGTCTTGGGCCCAGCCCGATGCAGGGACAGTCAACTGCGCGATGCAACCGTTGCTGCATTTCGGCTATGCCGTCCGATGTGCGGAAGGTCTTTGACCTTCCGATTCGTGACACTATCCTGTCGGGCTATGCCCGCCCCCTTATTCCAAATTTCGAGAGATACGCCTGCGCTTTATATAACAATAGTCGCGAAGGACCGCCTACCTGCATTTCGGTCGGACAATATAAGAAAGTGATCTGTAAGGCATTAGACGAAGCGCGCAGCTCAGGCGGTTTCTCAATTTTTGCCTACGCCATCATGTTAGAACATCTTCACTTGTTGCCGAATCAGCCCGGTACAGCAGCAGACGTGTTGCGATATCTCAAAGGTATAACTGCACGTCGTACTATTGACTATCTTCGTAAGAATAACTTCGAAAGCTCACTCGCTAAATTGCGACATGACACCTAAAGAAGAGAGCACAGATATTCACTCTGGCAGAAAGAAAACAATGTGTTTTCAATTTACAGCGAAGCGATGCTCATGCAGAAGGCAAATTACATTCATCTTAATCCAGTACGGGCTGGGTTAGTCGACAGGGCAATCGATTATCGTTGGTCCAGCGCTCGGATCTGGCAACAGTGCCCTGACGACGATGAACCGCTCTGCGTGGATTCGGGCCGGATCCTTTGGAGAAGCGGGCGTAGCCCTAATAAATAAGACGAGCCTTCGGAAGGTCAAAGACCTTCCGCACATCAGACGGCAAAGCCGAAGCGACCTAACGCTTAATCCATTTAGACTCGGTCGTCCATCGAACGCTGTTTTTCGGGCGGCCTGATGGGCAAATCTAATCGATGCTCGCAAGATTCTCCCGATGAAGATCGTCGATCCCAGTCCTTGACAGGCGTGGCCTTTTTTTGGCTGAATGCTTCCGTTCTCCTGAACTATCGACGTTCGTGCTGATGCTTTTCCCCCGGCACAAGGTCTCTCCCTTAGACTTGCTTTCAATGGTTTCTCCAACGCAGTTTCGCAAACTTTGAATAAGGAAACATTTCATGAGCACAGCGATTGACGGCACCGGATCGAGTCCCGTGTCCCCGAGCGACGATCGCGGGTTCTTTGGCCACCCGCGCGGACTTTCAACTTTGTTCTTCACAGAAATGTGGGAGCGCTTTTCATATTATGGATTGCGCCCGTTGCTGGTGCTGTTTATGTCAGCCGCGCTGGCCAATGGCGGCTTTGGCATGGACCGCGCGACGGCATCCGCGATTGTAGGAATCTATGCGGCCAGCGTTTACCTGGCGTCGCTGCCCGGTGGTTGGATAGCAGATAGGCTGCTTGGCTTGCGTCGCGCCATCATGACTGGTGCGGTGCTCATCTCATGCGGCCACATCTCAATTGGCCTTTCGTCGTTTGCGCACACAAAGGTTCCGTTTTTCCTGGGCCTAATCCTGATCGTTATGGGAACAGGCCTGCTCAAGCCAAACATTTCGGCAATTGTTGGCGACCTTTATCCGGAGGGTGGCGCGCGTCGAGACGCGGGTTTTTCAATCTTCTACATGGGAATCAACGTCGGCGCATTTTTCGGGCAGATTGTCACCGGATTTCTCGGCGAGAAGTATGGCTGGCACTTTGGCTTTGGCGCTGCCGGCGTCGGCATGTTGATCGGTCTGGCGACATTCTCGCTGATGGCAAAAAAGACGCTGGGTAGTCTTGGCCTTGAGCCGACGCGTCATCCCGATCCGGTGATTCAGGCAAAACAGGTGCGAACCATAAAGCTCGTTCTTGGTATCGGACTCGCAATACTCGCGGTCGTCATCGCGCTTGCTGCCACCGGAGTTCTGCCGCTGAACGCACTAGCCATCGGACAGAACATGACTTACGTTCTGGTCGGCGTAGCCGTAGTTTATTTTGGTTACATGTTCATTGGCGGCGGGCTAAACACTGAAGAGAAGAAACGCGTCGGGGTCATCTTCATACTCTTCGTGTTCGCCGCAATCTTCTGGTCGGCCTTCGAGCAAGCCCCGACTTCGCTCAATCTCTTCGCACGCGATTTCACTGACAGGAATCTCGGCGGTTTTGAAATTCCGGCAACGTGGTTCCAATCGGTAAACTCCTTTTTCATTTTTCTGATGGCGCCCTTCTTCGCCTGGCTGTGGGTACGAATGGCGCGGCAGGGGGGAGAATTATCGAGCCCCGCAAAGTTTGCGCTAGGACTATTTTTCGCTGGCCTCGGATTTGTAATCATGATTTTCGCTGCCAATTCGGTAGTGTCCAGTGGCGGAGCAATTAAGGTCTCGCCGTGGTGGCTGGTCGCCAGCTATTTTTTCCAGACTATTGGCGAGCTATGCCTGAGCCCGGTTGGATTGTCATCTATGACCAAGCTTTCGCCGCGCCGGTTCGTCGGGCAGATGATGGGTATCTGGTTTCTGGCATCGGCCGTCGGCAATCTAATAGGCGGGTTAGTGGGCGGTCGAGTCGATCCGGAAAAACTCGAACAAATGCCCATGCTCTTTATTATTACTGCCGCTTCGTTGATGCTGGCGGCCCTGGTTCTTTTTGCGGCTACGCCCGTCATTAGAAAGCTAATGCCGAAAGACCAGGTGAAACAAACATAACCAGAGGAGAGTGTTCTTGCGTAATCGTTTATTCGCTTACTTATTTTTCGCCCTTGTTCTTTCTCCGACTTCTCTCGCGCTAGGTCAACAGAAGCTTCTAACGATCGATGACATTTTCGATCCGGCGAAGCGCGTCAACTTCAGCGGCACCGTGCCAAATATTCGCTGGCTTAAAGATGGCACGCACTACCTGTTGGCGAACGACGCTTCAAAGAAAGATGTGCCGCGCCTGCAAAAAGTGGATGCGCTGACGGGCCAGGCTATTCCGTTCCTGGACGCTGCAAAAATGGAAGGGGCGTTCGACGCGATTCCGGGCATCAGCGCAAAGGATGCGAAACAGATCGCGAACCGCGGTTCCTACCAAATGAATAACGCCGAAACAGCGGCGCTGATAAATTTCTCAAACGATCTTTATTACTACAAATTCGGCAGCGATAAGGCATTAAGAGTCACAAACAACCCTAATGACGAAGAGGTTGGCGAAACATTTAGTCCCGACGACCGCATGGTTGGCTTTGTTCGCAAGGGCGACATGTATGTTTTCAATCTCGCCGTGGGAACTGAGCGGCGCCTGACTACCGGAGGCGGTCCAAAGATTTTGAATGGCCGGTTGGACTGGGTCTATCAGGAAGAGCTGTACGGGCGCGGCAATTTCGAAGCCTACTGGTGGAGTCCTGATTCAAAGATGCTCGCCTACCTCAGGCTGGATGAAAATCCTGTTCATGAATTCACTGTCGTAGATCACATTCCTTACCACCAAACAATCGAAGAGACTCCGTATCCGCAGGCCGGCGATCCAAATCCGCTGGTCCAACTTGGGGTGGTCAATGCAGATGGCGGCCCGACTCGCTGGATTGATAACTCGAAATACACGCCGGCGGATTTGTTGATTGTGCGCGTGAGCTGGAATCCGGACAGCAGCCGCGTGGTCTATCAGGCGCAGAATCGCGAGCAAATATTTTTGGATTTGAACTTCGCCGACCCCGCAACTGGAAAAACAAGCGCCGGATTTCGTGAGAAGTCCAAAACCTGGGTGGAAGCGATTGACAACCCAAGCTGGCTGAAAGACGGCTCGTTTTTATGGCAAAGCGCGCGCAATGGTTGGCGTCATCTTTATCACTACGATCGCGACGGCAAGCTGATACGACAAGTTACCGATGGACCATGGGAAGTGCGCTCAATCGACAGCGTCGATGAAGCGAAGAACCTGATTTATTTTAGTGGCACGGAACACAGTCACATCGCGCCACAGACTTATCGAATTAAGTTGGATGGGAAGGGGTTGCAGCGACTGACGACCGCTGAAGGGACGCATAAAGCAATATTTAGCCCGGGCTCCAGACTTTTTATCGACAACTGGAGCGACGTCGATTCGCCGACGCAAACGCGCCTTTACGATCTGGAGGGAAAGTTAGTTCGCGTCATTGAAGAAAACAAAGTCGAGGCGCTGAAGCAATACAAGCTGGGTACGGCGGAACTGCTGCAAGTGAAAACACGCGATGGCTTTCCAATGGAAGCGATGATGATTAAGCCGCCGGACTTTGATTCCACCAAAAAGTATCCGGTGCTTGAGTTCACCTACAGCGGCCCACACGCGCCGCAGGTTCGCAACAGCTGGGGCAGCACGACCTACATGTGGCATCAACTAATGGCGCAGCAGGGCTACATCATTTGGATTTGTGACAACCGGACCGGCAGCGGCAAAGGCGCGGAATCGGAATGGCCCGTCTACCAGAATTTTGGCGAACTGGAACTACGCGATTTGGAAGACGGCCTCACGTGGTTGAAGGGCCAGCCGTATGTTGATGGGTCGCGCATCGGAATTTGGGGCTGGAGCTATGGCGGCTACATGACCAGCTACGCGCTGACACACAGCCAAAGTTTCAAGATGGGGATTGCGGGCGGTACCGTTGCCGACTGGCGCGACTACGATTCCATTTACACCGAACGTTACATGCGCACGCCGCAAAATAATTCTGAAGGTTACAAAAAGAGTTCGCCAGTCACCGCGGCAAAGAACTTACACGGCAAGTTGCTTTTGATCCACGGCGCGATTGATGACAACGTGCACCTCCAGAACACGGTCCAGTTTGTCTATGAACTACAAAAGGCGGGCAAGCAGTTTCAGTTGATGGTTTATCCAAAGTCGCGGCATGGTGTAACCGACCCGCTGTTGGTCAAGCACATGCGACAGATGATGACTGATTTCGTCCTGACTAATTTGTAGTCAGCGACTTCAGGAAAGACGATTTATCATTCAACATTTGACATTTCTCATTTGGCATTTTCAGCAATCGTGGCGGGGCATATTTCAAGAGCTGCGCGTCAATCACATCTGTGCGACTGTCCTTAAATGGCAAATGAGAAGTGTCAAATGATGAATGAGAAATGGTTACCGTCTTTGGCACTTGGGACAATAGTAAGTTGATCGCCCACCTTGCACCGCACGACGAAGTTTTGTTCCGCAGTTAACACACGGTTCGCCTGCTCGCTCATACACGCGCCAGAAGCGCTCGTCACTTCCGAAATAACTCCCGTTCTGCTCATTGAGATCGATCTTCAGCGTTGAGCCTGCCTCGATTGCTTCATGCAACACCTTGCGAATTGCCTCGTAAAGCAGCACACCACGTTTTTGCAATAACGTGTCTGCGCTCTTAAACGGGCTGATACGCGCCAGGAACAGCGCTTCGCTCGCATAGATATTGCCCAAGCCCAATATCTTGGTCTGGTCCAACAGCAATTGTTTCAAACTGCGCCGCGATTTCTTTAGCGTCGCGAACAAATACTCTTGAGTAAACTCATCCAGCAGAGGCTCCGGCGCCAGCGCATTAATCTGGGCCAACTCCTTCAGTGCTTTCAACGACAACAGGCGCATTCGCCCAAATTGGCGCATGTCGGAAAATACCAGGCGGCGGTCGTTGTCCAGGTGAAAAATCACGTGCGGATAAGCGGGCAGCGGATCGTCAAGCCCCACGGAAATGAATTTACCGGTCATGCGCAGATGGACCACCAGCACCTGGTCATGGTCGAGCGCGATGAGAATATATTTGCCCCGCCGGCTGACGCCGGTGATCAATGCACCGCATAGTTTTCGTTTGAATGAGGCGGGAGACGGTGCTGCCAACAAACGCGGCAGGTTCAGTTCTGCGGCTAAGATGCGCCGGCCTGAAACAGCACCGCGCAGCGCGCGCACGACATGTTCAACCTCGGGTAGCTCAGGCATTCGTGCGCTGAATGTAGCACAGACTTCAGTCTGTGCTTTTCAATCTAAGCAAGTGGGTAAGTAGCGAGCTCAGATTAAAGGAAGCCCTGATCAAGTTGTGTACCGCTTCGCGGTTTCGGAAGAGTCTGAACTTGATTAGACCCTCCTAAAGTCCGAGCCACCGTAACTCGGACTTCAATCTGTGGTTCTTATTCTTTTGAGACTGAGTAGCGAGCTCAGACTAAGGTCTAAGCTACTTTGTTAGATGACCCGCAAAAGCAACAGGATCAAAACGATCACCAGGATCAAGCCGATGCCACCGCTTGGTCCATAACCCCAGTTCCGGCTGTGCGGCCAGGCCGGCACCGCACCAAGCAGCAAAAGAATCAAAATGATCAGGAGTATCAAACCCATCGCAGCTACCTCCGTTTAACGAAGCTTTATTGAAGGGGGGTTGACTAATGTTGCCGGGAATTCCGGGCAGCTAAAAGTAATGAGTTTTGGGCCAACAGTCAATAGTTTCCTGATTATTGATTAACTTTGCAAAGAGAACATCACTGACCACGAGCGAGCTTTTCACCTGCCGCTAGCAGAGCTCGCATGTTCGGAACGTCCGCCGCTTCCGCATAAATTCGGAGCATAGGTTCAGTGCCCGACTGGCGAAATAAAATCCACGAGTCATCAGCGAAAAGCAGTTTTGTGCCGTCGGTTGTTTCGACGCTCACTACTTTGAGACTGGCGAAGTTTGCAGGCGGCGACTGCTCAAGCGTTTCCAGTAGCCGCTGGCCGACTTCCATTTCGACGTGCAAGTCGGTCCGTCCAAAATGAAATTCTCCAAACTCACGGTGGAGGTCATGCAACATTTCTGTGGGTGACTTACCGGCGGTGATTATTGCTTCGAGGAAGAGCAGGGAATTCAGGATGCCGTCGCGTTCGGGAATGTGACCCTTGACACCGATGCCACCGGATTCTTCCGCGCCGATCAGGATGTCGTCGTTAAGCATCAAGTCGGCGACATATTTAAACCCGATAGGTGTTTCAAACAATTTCAGATTCAGCGCTGCCGCCATGCGTTTGAGCAGAACCGACTGCGAAAAGGTCCGCACCACGCCGCCGGTCATCTTTCGTTCGCGAACCAGATGCAAAAGAATCAGCGGCACCACGTCGTGCATCGTCATCGTTTCGCCGAGCTCGTTCACCGCGCCGACCCGATCAGCATCGCCGTCAGTCGCCAGGCCAACCAACGCCTTGTTCTCAAGTACTCGTTGCTTTAGCGCCGCAAGATTCTTATCGATTGGTTCAGGATTGATACCGCCGAAGAGCGGATCGCGATAGCCGCGAATAGTTTCGACTTTGAGTTCACCGCCTTGCAGAAAACTTTCAACCCAAGCGCCGCCTGAGCCATGCATTGGATCTACGATTACCGACGCCTTGGCTTTTCGCAAAGAATTCAGATCGATATAAGAAGCAATTTGGGCGCGATAACTTTCGATCGCCGGCACCAGTAATTCACTGTGTCTATTTGATAGTTCTTTGCGCTTCGGCTTTTGCGCATCAACCAGTTTCTCCACTGCTGAGGTTGTTGTTGGCGAAGCGCTGCCGCCCCACGGCGCTTTGATCTTGAAGCCATTAAAGTCAGGCGGATTGTGCGAAGCAGTGATCACGACGCCGCCCTGCGCATTGAGTTCTTTTACGGCCCAGGAAATTAGCGGCGTGGGCGCGGCTTCATTGAAAAGCGACACGCGCAACCCGTTTCCCGCGAGCACCTCGGCAGCGCGCTGCGCAAACGTTTCGGAAAGGAAGCGGCGATCGTAACCAACAACCACGAATGGTTCGCTGCTGTTTTCTTTCAAAAGATAATCAGCGTAGGCCTGCGCTACACGTGCGACATTTTCGAAGGTGTAGTCGCGAGCGATAACCGCTCGCCAACCGTCTGTGCCAAATTTGATTGAAGTGAGTGGAGCGGTCACCCGTGGATGTCTCCGGTGATCGTGTAATCAGTGAGTGAAGTCTTGTCGCCAAGGACTGTGCCTGGTCCAACTACGGCAGAACGTCCGATGTGACAGCCGCGACCCACAATTGCACTGGTCACCTCGGCTGCCGCGCCTACGCGTGTGTGTGGCCAGATGACGGAATTCTCAACACGCGCACGCTCCTCGACGAAACAACCCTGACCGAGAACAGAATTAATAATTTGCGCACCCGGCTTGATCTGGCATTCGTTGCCGATCATCGACAGCTCATCAATTTCGGCTGCAGTTGCTGAGTCAAAGTCGCCGCGGCGTTCCTTGATGTGAATACGCGCCACGCGATTGCCAAGCAGATCGTGATGAGCTTGCAGGTATGTTTCCGGAGTGCCGATATCAATCCAGTAAGTACGCTGAGGCACGTGCGCGAAGAAAGCCTCTTTGCGTTTTAGCAGCTCAGGAAACAGGCCATACTCGAACGAATGATTTTCGCCGGCAGGGATAAGATCCAAGACGCCGGGCTCAAGAATATATGTGCCGGCATTTATCGTGTTGCAGGTGATCTCCTCCGCCTTTGGCTTTTCGAGAAAGCGCCGGATGCGGCCATCGCTTTCCGTTTCCACCAGACCATAAGATGAAGGGTTTTCAACTGGCGTTAAGACGATGGTTGCGGTAGCAGCGTGCTCGGTGTGTTCGCGAATGACGGTTTTCAGATCGAGGTCGGTGAGGATGTCGCCGTTGAAAACAACCGTTGGTTCGCGAATCAGATCCTCGGCAAACTTATAAGCGCCGGCCGTCCCCATCGGTTGCGGCTCAACGGTGTATTTAAGGTTCACACCATGATCTGAGCCGTCTCCGAGCAACTGTTCGATCTTATTTGGTTGATAAGAAAGCGAGAGTGTGATGTCGGTAATGCCTGCGCGTCGTAGTGTGTCGATCTGATAGAGCAAGAACGGTCGGTTGCAAATTGGAACAATCGGTTTCGGCGTATAGACGGTCAAAGGCCGCAGCCGCGTGCCCTTACCGCCGGCAAGTATTAGAGCCTGCATGTGTGATTAGTGAATTGATGTTGAAACGTTTGAATAGCAGGGCGAGTCTAACATTCGCTTGCGCAGCTTTTCAATTCGCTACTTTCGTTAAAGGCCTACTTGAACGTTTCGCAGGATTCGGTTGCTTGACACTCTTATGGCTTAATAGTAATCCTACAAGCAATCAATCTTTCAGGAGCATTAATGAGCGAAACTCGACAAGCAGTGATAATTAGTGCTGCGCGAACACCGGTAGGAAAGTTCTTAGGTTCTCTCAAAGGGTTTTCGGCAACCGAACTGGGTGCGATTGTTGTACGTGAAAGCGTCAAGCGCGCAGGCGTGGCGCCCGAGGATGTCGACGAAGTAATTATGGGTTGCGTTATCCAGGCCGGCCTGGGCCAAAACCCCGCGCGGCAGGCTGCCTTGCGCGGCGGATTGTTGCCGGCTGTTTCAGCGGTGACAGTAAACAAAGTCTGCGGCTCTGGTCTAAAGGCCGTGATGATGGCGGCGCAGGGTATTCAACTGGGCGACACCGATATCGTGGTCGCCGGCGGCATGGAGTCGATGTCCAACGCGCCCTACTTGATCCCCAAAGCGCGCGAAGGTTATCGCCTCGGAAACGGTGTGCTGGTTGATGCGATGATTAATGACGGGCTGTGGGACGCGTACAACGATTACCACATGGGATGTACCGGCGAAGTCGTCTCGGAAAAATTTGACGTTAGCCGTGAAGCACAAGACGAGTACGCGCTCAACTCTCACCGCAAGGCAGCGGCCGCAATCAAGGCAGGAAAATTCAAAGATGAGATCGTGCCGGTGGAGATTCCTCAAAAGAAAGGCGCGGCGGTGATCTTTGATACTGACGAGACTGTTCGCGAGGACACTTCGATCGAGGCGCTTGGCAAGTTAGCACCAGCATTCAAAAAAGAAGGTGGGACGGTAACTGCCGGAAACGCACCCGGCGTAAATGACGGCGCGTCGGCGGTAGTAGTTACTTCGTTCGATAAAGCGAAATCGCTTGGGGTGGAACCGATGGCGCGAATAGTTGCGCAGGCAACGTCGGGTATTGAGCCCGCATTGGTGATGATGGCCCCGGTCGAAGCCATAAAGAAAGTTTTGAAAAAGGCCGGTTGGTCGCTTGGCGACGTTGACTTGATCGAATTAAACGAAGCCTTTTCGGTGCAAGCTGTCGCAATCACAAAGGAGTTAAGTCTGGATCCCTCACGCTTGAATGTGAATGGCGGCGCAGTAGCGCTGGGCCATGCTATTGGCCAATCGGGCTCGCGGTTGTTGACGACGATGCTTTATGAATTAAAACGACGGGATGCGCATCGTGGCGTCATCTCGCTTTGCCTCGGCGGCGGGAATGCGGTCGCGATGGCGGTTGAAAGATCTTAGGTGTTCACGGCCACGTTGAGAAGAAGAGATTTATCATTCGTCATTTGACATCGATCACTTGTCATTGCTCCAGTCAGTAGCGCGGTAGCTTCAGCAATCGATAAGTAATCATCCGAATCCAACTATTCAAAGTGCGAAATACTCTTATCGCTCGATAATGACAAATGAAAGATGTCAAATGATAAATGATGAATTTGCCTTTTTCTTTCAACGATAATGACTGACATTATTGGTGTAATCGGATCAGGAACAATGGGCAACGGCATCGCGCAGGTGGCCGCGCGAGCCGGCTATAACGTCGTGGTGCGAGACGTCACCGCTGAGTTTATCGAACGTGGCATGAAGGCCATCGATCGCAACCTGCAGCGTGACGTTGATAAAGAGCGACTCAGCAGTGTCGAAAAGCAATCAGTCCTGGGCCGCATCAAGATTACGACGGAACTTGAGGCGTTCAGTGACGCAGCATTTGTGATCGAGGCCGTAACCGAAAATCTCGCTGTCAAAACTGAAGTCTTCAAGGCGCTCGACCGCATTACGCCGGCGAACGCGATTCTGGCTTCGAACACCTCTTCAATTTCAATTACAAAATTAGGCGCCGTAACAAAACGTCCGGATAAGGTTATCGGTATGCACTTCATGAATCCCGTTCCAGTTATGAAGCTGGTCGAAGTGATTCGCGGCCTTGCCACTTCGGATGAAACATACCAAAGGGTTCGAGAATTTTCTGAAAGACTTGGCAAGACCGCGCTTGACTGTCACGATTCACCGGGTTTCGTTTCCAATCGTGTCTTGATGCCGATGATCAACGAGGCGATTTTTACTCTTTATGAAGGTGTCGCCACGCGCGAAAGCATTGACGGCATAATGAAGCTGGGAATGAACCATCCGATGGGGCCGCTGACATTGGCCGACTTTATTGGCCTCGATGTCTGTCTTGCCATCTTGAATGTTTTGTACGAAGGTTTTGGCGACCCGAAGTATCGCGCCTGTCCGCTGTTGAAGCAGTATGTGGATGCTGGCTGGCTGGGTAAGAAAACGGGACGCGGCTTTTATGAGTATTCGTAATGCCGGTCTTTGGTCTTGGGCCTTTGGACTTTGAGTTTCTATTACCCCGGGGAAAGCGCTTCGCAGACAGATGACAAGGAGTTAATCCAAGACCAAAGGCCAAAGACCAAAAACCGACCTTAATGTCTTCTGTAGCCCATTATTGTCAAAAGTGCCTGGCGGCAAACCCGCTGGGCCAGGAGTTCTGTGCGCGGTGTGGGACGAGGCTAATGATAATCGTTGAGCCGTTGGGCGCGCGTTACGATGCGGCGGACGCAGGCGGCCCGAGCGAAGAGCACTTGCTGGAAAGAATTTCGGCGCTGGAAAATCGGCTCGAGCGGCTGACTGAGAAAGTTGAGCGGGCGCTCGATACTCCAGGTTCACCGGCGAAGGCCGAATAGCGCTGCGTCGGCTTTGTCTCAAAAATCATGGGCTTACTAAGGATGGGCTTTACCCCCGGATGTGCGGCGGTGGCTCTGCCCCGCCGTAGAGGTGCCTTTATGTTTTTGGGCTACGCCCTTTGGCTCAATCAATCCCAAACGGCTAAGCTCGGACCTGGGCATAGCCCGGAAACCAATCTGGCTGCTGTCGGCGGGGCAGAGCCACCGCCGCACATCAGGCGGCATAGCCGTAGCCACGCGGTTGCACTTTTTGAGGCTAAGCTCAACGCGTCACTGGTTAGCCCTCGTTGACACGCGAGCCCCCGCAGTTATAATGGCCTTTTGCTCGCGAAGCGCCAAATTCGATGGTCGCGACAGTGTGGTGGTCATGCAAATCGAAGTTGCCAGTCTGACTGAGTCCGGGAAGGCTTTCGATCATCAGTATCAGCCAGGAGAATTGAGTCTTGAGGACGAACGCGTCCATTTGCTCGATCCTCAACCTTACGTGCGGGGCCGAATTAGATCTGACCGTGGCCGCGTGAAAGTCACCGGCAGGATTACCGGTACTTTGCAACTAGAGTGTGACCGCTGTTTGAAATCGGTAGAGTCGGCCGTCGTTGCGAAATTCGGCCGGGAGTATGCGACCGTGGCGGAATATGCAGCGCAGCACGCCGTCGAGCTCTCTGAAGAAGACCTGAATCTTTTAGTGTTCGATGGCGCGGTCATCGACGTCGATTCGTTAGTTAGAGAAGAACTGCTGCTGGCGGCGCCCGATCAAGTGCTGTGTCAGCAAGACTGCCAGGGGATTTGCCCAACCTGCGGGTCGGACCGCAACGCGGCTGCTTGTGCTTGTGAAACCGCGGAAGTGGATCCGCGCTGGGCGGGCTTGAAAGAACTGGTGAATGGTAAATAGTGAATGGTAAATAGACGTCAGAATGCGGCGTTCGACCATTCACCATTTACGATTGACCATTTACCAACGGAGCATTTATGCCAAATCCAAAACGAAGACATTCAAAGGCGCGGCGTGGCAAGCGGCGGGCGCATGACGCGCTGACACCGCCGCAAACGACCCTCTGTCCCAACTGCCAGGAACCCCGGCTGCAACATCGCGTCTGCCCAAAGTGTGGACACTATAAGGGCCGGCAAGTGGTGCAGGTAGAAGAATCCTAACTCGATAAAAATCGTCTGTGCGAACTCAGTCGAAGGATGAGTCCCGCTTAACGGGAAAAGTCGTTCTCGACGCGATGGGCAGCGACCACGCGCCGCATGCCGAGATCGATGGTGCGCTGGCGGCCGCGCGCGACTTGGGCGTGACAGTAATTCTGGTGGGCCAACCCGAAAAGCTGGTGCCTGAGTTGCGACGCTGCGGTTGGCGCGGGGACGGCGACCGCGGAATCGAATTAGTCGAAGCGGCCGAAGTGATCGGCATGGGCGAGCCGGTTGCGACTTCCGTGCGGCGGAAAAAGAAAAGCTCTTTGCGAGTGGGATCAAGACTAGTTACCGACGGGTATGCGGACGGTTTTGTTTCCGCCGGCAACACCGGCGCGGCAATGGCTACGGCGAAAATGGTCATTGGCATGCTGCCCGGAGTTGATCGGCCGGCTTTAGCCGCATTGATTCCCACCAGGTCGCCCAAACCCACTTTGTTACTTGACGTCGGTGCTAATGCTGAATGCAAAGCAGAGCATCTGGTCCAGTTTGCAATCATGGGCGATGCCTATTCTCGTGCCGTGCTGGGAACTAAAAGTCCGGTGGTTGGCCTGATGAGCATTGGCGAAGAGGAAGCAAAAGGCAACGACCTGACCAAGGAAGCATTTCCCCTGCTGCGCGAAATGAGCAGTTTGAATTTCATGGGCAACGTCGAAGGTCGGGATGTTTTCTCAGGCGCAGTCGACGTGATCGTTACGGATGGCTTTACCGGCAACGTCATGCTGAAACTTTCCGAAGGGCTGACGGATGCGATGCTCTGGATGATCAAACGTGAACTGACTGCATCCGCCGTCACCAAAGCGGGAGCAATGCTCGCTAAGCCCGCCTTTCGCAACATCAAGAAACAACTCGACTACTCGGAACACGGCGGCGCGCCGCTTTTGGGCGTTCGCAAAATAGTGGTGATCGGACACGGCAGCTCGAATGCGCGCGCGATTAGAAATGCCATTCGCGCCGTCAAGGAATTTTCCGAGAACGGCGCCAGCGAACGTATTGAAAAGGGAATTGCGGAAACCAACGCTCTGCAGGCAACCTAGCCTGCGGAGCAGGCGAGAGCGTAAAGCCTGGGGTGAAGCGAAGCGCAACCCCAGGTTAATAGTTGAAAGACGATGCCCAGCCCGCGGAGCTGGCGTTAGCGTTTACCGTGATATGGTGCTGTCGCCCGCGCCGCGAGCTCTAATCTCTTCAATTCCCGGGTCCTGGGGTTTCGCTGCGCTCCACCCCAGGCTTTAGGCTATCGCCTGCTCCGCAGGCTGAAGAAGTTTTTCACCGCCCGATGACTTTTGTGTAACCGCAGCTGAAATTTGGATTGTTAACAGCTTGGCTTTTTCATCAGCTAGTGGATAGTATTACCGCCACCAATCACAAAGACAGAGGAATTAATGGCAGATATTCGCGCCGGCATACTTGGAACCGGCCATTCATATCCGGAAGGAATACTGACGAACGCCGATTTGGAAAAGTTGGTGGAGACGTCGGACGACTGGATTACGTCACGAACCGGAATCAAGCAAAGGCGGAAAGCTGCGCCGGGTGAGTACACATCTCTCTTTGCCGTGAAAGCCGCGCGACAAGCAATCGAGCGCGCCGGACTACAACCGGCAGACATCGATCTAATTCTTTGTGCCACCGTCACGCCCGATCAGATTCTTCCTTCTACCGGTTGCATCATCCAGGCCGAGCTTGGCGCCCACAAAGCCGCGGCAATGGACCTGGTTGCCGCTTGCTCCGGGTTTCTGTATGGCTTGACCGTGGCGGACACGATGATTCGCACGGGGCAGTCAAAGTACGCACTCGTCATTGGCGCAGAAATTCTGACGCAATACGTCGACTACACCGACCGGCAAACGTGCGTTTTATTTGGAGACGGAGCGGGGGCGGCCGTGTTGGGAGCGGTTGAAAATAATCACGGAATTCTGGCTGCGCGCATTCGATCCGACGGCAGATACGAAGAACAGCTTTATTCACCGGGAGGCGGTACGCGCAGGCCGGCGAGCGCTGAAACGCTCGCTGCCGGCGATCACTTCTTTAAGATGAAAGGGAACGAGCTGTTCAAAGTTGCGGTACGATCCATGGCCGAAATCTCTCGCGAGGTTTTGAAAGAAGCAGGCCTGAGCGCAAACGACGTCAAGCTCTTCATTCCGCACCAGGCAAACCAAAGAATCACAGACGCCGTTGCGAGTAAATTAGATGTGGATGTCGATCGCGTTTATTCAAACATCGCCATGCACGGCAACACGTCATCAGCATCTATTCCGATTGGCCTGGATGAATGCGTCGAAGCGGGCAAGATTCAAAAAGACGACATTGTGCTACTGGCTTCATTTGGCGGCGGCGTGACGTGGGGCGCAGTCTTGATTCGTTGGTGATTACATTGCCGATTTCCAATTGCCGATTGCCGATTGTCTCGGTGTTTCAACGGCCATTTCGAATCGAATTGACCGGAGTCTAAACCTACAAAGCGATTTGCAAATCGGCAATTGGCAATCGACAATCGGCAATGAGCATAACTTACATCTTTCCGGGACAAGGTTCGCAGTATCCCGGAATGGGAAAGAACCTGGTAGAAAACTTTGCGGTCGCCAGGCGGATCTTTGAAGAGGCGGACGATGCGCTTCATTTTTCAATTTCGCGGCTGTGCTTCGAAGGCTCAGTCGAGGAGTTGCAACTAACTGAGAATACGCAGCCCGCAATCCTGGCAGTCTCAGTTGCAGTTCTTCGCGTAATCGGGTCGGAAGGTTTTCCGGAGCCCGACTATGTTGCCGGACACAGTCTTGGAGAATATTCGGCTTTAGTCGCGGCAAACTCCTTGTCTCTCGCCCAGGCGATTCAAACCGTTCGCGCGCGCGGCCGTTACATGCAGGAAGCAGTGCCGCCGGGCGTGGGCGCGATGGCCGCAGTCATGGGTGCAGAACTTAAAGACATCGAGGCTGCCTGCGTCGAAGCGCAACAGGGCCAGGTTTGCGCGCCGGCGAACATCAACTCGCCGAATCAAGTTGTCATCGCCGGCAATACTGAAGCAGTTGAACGAGCGGGCGAATTGCTGAAGATTGCGGGCGCCAAACGAGTTGTAAAGTTGAATGTAAGTGCGCCGTTTCATTGCGCGTTGATGTTGCCCGCCCAGGAACGTTTGGCTTTTGACCTGGAAAGCGTTAGTTTTCAGGACCTATCGATACCGCTGGTGACGAATGTTGCTGCCGCGGCAAACAGGGCGGCGGACGCAGCTCGCAAAGCGGTGGTTCGTCAGGTTTCGGCCCCGGTGCGCTGGCTTGAGTCGATGCAATTATTGATTCAGCAAGGTGTCGAAAACTTCGTTGAAGTCGGCCCGGGAAAAGTATTGTCTGGCTTGATGCGGCAGATAAGCCGCGAAGTGAAGTGTTTCAATATCGAGGACGCGGCGAGTTTGAAAGCAGCCAGTACCGCCCTCGGCGTTTCTTAAATCGGATTAGCTATTTCATCACAAGAGGAGCAAAACGAAATGCCCGATCAAGAGATCGAGAATAAGGTCAAACAAATTATCGTCGACGAATTAGGCGTTGATGAGAACGAAGTGACGCCGAATGCCCGCTTTATCGATGATCTGGGGGCGGACTCGTTGGATACGGTGGAGCTGGTGATGCGCTTTGAAGAAGAGTTTGGCATCGAAATACCTGACGAAGACGCGGAGAAGATCCAAAGTGTCCGCGACGCGTATACCTACATCGACCAGCACAAGAAGTAATTGCTGGTGAAAAGTGAAAAGTGAAAAGGCAAAGCGTGTTGAGCGCAGCCTCTTCACTCTTTACTGTTCACTTTTCACTATTTTTCAAGGAGTCTTGATTTGGCACGTCGTGTAGTTGTTACCGGACTGGGTCTGATAACGCCGGTTGGCAATTCAGTTGAATCAACGTGGTCCGCGCTGATGAACGGTCAGAGCGGCGTGGGCTACATTAAGAAATTCGACACCGAAAAGTTTTCGGTTAAGTTTGCCGCGGAAGTCAAGGATTTCGACCCGCTCAAATTCATAGCAAAGAAAGAGGCGCGCAAGATGGGCGCCTTTATTCATTACGCCATTGCCGCCGCGGTGGAAGCTATGGCCGACAGCGGCCTGGCTCTGAACGAAGCGGGCCGGTTTCCCGACGATGTTGCGGAACAGGCCGGCACTTACATCAGCAGCGGCATTGGTGATTTCTGGGCCATCGAGCGTGAGCATTCAAAGCTGCTCAACGAAGGCCCCGATCGCGTTTCACCTTTCTTTATCGTTTCCGCGATTGTCAATTTGGCGGCCGGCCAGGTTTCCATTCGCTACGGAGCAAAGGGACCAAATTCCGCCACCGCAACCGCATGTGCCGCCGGGGCGCATGCAATTGGCGACAGCTTCAAAATTATCCAGCGAGGGGACGCCGACGTCATGATTTGCGGCGGCGCAGAGTCGGCCATCACGCCAATGAGTGTCGCAGGTTTTGCCTCCATGCGCGCGCTTTCAACTCGGAATGACGATCCACTGCACGCGTCACGACCGTTTGAGCGCGATCGTGATGGTTTTGTTATCGGCGAAGGCGCTGGCCTGATGATTTTGGAAGAACTGGAATTCGCGAAACGGCGCGGCGCTCGCATCTACGCAGAGTTGGTCGGTTACGGCATGACGGCGGATGCGTTTCACTTAACGATGCCGGACGAGACGGGCTCAGGCGCCATTCGCGTGATGACGAAGACCATGAAGGACGCTGGAATAAAACCGGAGCAGGTCGGGTACATTAATGCCCATGGCACTTCGACCCCTTACAACGACAAGTTTGAAACACTGGCCATCAAGAAAACTTTCGGCGAGCATGCGTACAAGCTTGCGGTCAGTTCGACAAAGTCGATGACGGGCCATTTGCTGGGCGCAGCCGGCGGGATTGAAGGCGTGTTTTCAGTGTTGGCTTTACATCGCAAGGTGTTGCCGCCGACGATTAATTACGTCAATCCCGATCCGGATTGCGATCTTGACTACGTGCCGAATGTTCCGCGCGAGGCGGAGGTCGAGTACGCGCTGTCGAATAGTTTTGGTTTTGGCGGGACGAACTCGGCGTTGTTGTTTAAGCGGTACGAAGCGTAGTCAGTAGTCAGTTGTTAGTGGTCAGTTGCACGCTACCTAGACGAGCCACTGACAACTGACAACTAACAACTGACTACTGACAGCGGACTAATATGAAGATTCTAGTAATGATGAAACAGGTCGCGAACAAAGACGCGATCCTGAGAATCAACAAAGAAAACACCTGGATTGAGGAAGGCGATCTTTCTTTCGAGGTGAGCGAATCGGACGGCTACGCTTTGGAAGAAGCTCTACGCGTCAAGGAAAAGCTCGGCGGTGAAGTGGTTGTTTGTTCCATGGGACCGCAGCGAGTGAAGAGTGTGATCAAAGACGCGCTGGCGCGCGGTGCTGACCGGGCAATTCATGTGGTTGGGGATAACCTGGGCCAACTCTCGCCTTATGCCGCAGCGAGCGCGCTGGTCGCCGCGATCCGTGATGAGAATCCGGATTTAATTCTGACGGGATTGCAGTCGGACGATTACGGCTACGGACAAACCGGCGTGATCATGGCCGAGCTGCTGGGAATACCGCACGCGACTATCGCGATTGAGGTTGACGCTTCCGGTGACAAGCTTCGTGTCAAGCGCGAGCTGGAAAGTGGCTGGTACCAATGGTACTCGATGCCGCTGCCCGCTTTGTTGACGATTCAATCAGGCATCAGCCAGATTCGTTATGCAACACTAAAGGGCATCATGGCTGCCAAGAAGAAAGAGATTAAGGAAGTCACGCCAGCAGCCGAGATCGTAGATCGTCCCACGCATCAGCGCATCGAAAGGATTTATCTGCCGCAAAAAAGCAAGCAGACGCAGTTGCTCGGCAACGGCGATGCGAAAGCCGGCGCAGTGGCGTTGGCCGAGAAACTCCACAACGAGGCGCGCGTAATTTGAGTGGCACAGGCTTAAGCCTGTGTCCTTCGGCGGAAAAGCAGAGAGTGAGTGAAGTTCTGATCAAGTTAATCGGGCTTGCTTTTCCAAAACCCGCGTAGCAGGCTGACGCCGCGCTTCGCGGGCTTAATACAAACGGTTCATGGTCTTAATCAGAGCTTCCTAAAGTCTACGCTACAAATTTATGAGTAACGGAATCTTAGTTTTCATCGAGCACCGAGACGGCGCGCTGAACAAGACTTCGCTTGAGGCCATAGCCGCAGCGCAAAGTCTTGCTTCCCAATTGCAACAACCAGTCACAGCCGTCATCCCGGGCGCTGACGTAGCGGCGTTGGCCAACGAGATTGCAGCTTACGATCTAGCCAGGGTAATCCAGGCAAAGAACGAAAAGTTGGCCCAGTACACGCCGGACGGCTACACGGACGCGTTCGAAGCTATCGTGCGGCAACTCGATCCGCAGCTCGTGGTTTTTCCGCATACATATTTGGTGCGCGACTTTGCGCCGAAACTTGCAGCGCGTTTCGAAAAGGCTTTAATCAGCGACTGCATTCGCGCGCAGGCGGCGGGCACGACGCTGACATTCACGCGTCGCATCTTCCTGGGCAAGCTCGACGCTGATGTTGTTTCCGATGGCGCGGCGCCGGTTTTTGCGACCTTTCAATCGGGAGCCTACAGACCGGACCAGGCGCGGAAGGGAAGCGGCGCTCCAATCGAGGAAAAACCCGTCGATGTCGGTAAAATTCGCATGACTCCGGAAGCTCCTTTTCAGGAAGTCAAACAAGCGGTCGACTTGAGCAAGGCTGACATCATTGTTGCCGTGGGCCGTGGCATCAAGAGCAAAGACAATCTGGTCCTCGCAGAGAAACTTGCGGAAGCGCTCGGTGGCGATTTAGCAGCGTCGCGGCCAATTTGCGATGCCGAGTGGTTGCCGATCGATCGGCAAATCGGTTCGTCCGGACAAACTGTCGCGCCTAAACTTTATATCGCGCTGGGAATTTCAGGCGCGATTCAACATCTCGTAGGTATGAAAAACTCCGGCACCATCGTGGCCATAAACAAAGATCCGGAAGCGCCGATTTTCGACATCGCCGACTACGGGATCGTTGGCGATCTGTTTGAAGCGGTGCCGGTGCTCACCGAAGAAATTAAGAAGATCAAAGGCGCTGCCTAAGCAGTGTTGCACGATGTACCCGCAGCGCGCAGGAATCTTCCTAAGGCCCCCCGCTTTATAACCCACTTTTCAGGGAATTGAATCTGGAGGTCTCTAATCATGCGTAAGCTCTTAACTACAATTGCTATCGCAGCAGGGTTGATCTGTTCGCTCGTTTTCGCAAACCGATCAAGCGAAGCCGCTCATACCAAAGCGACGTTCCGGTCTGTGCCCACAATCGAAGCTGGCGTTGCCAGATTTGGTAAGGAAGTTTTTGGCCGCGGATGTTCGCGGATAAAAGCGGATCGGAAGAACCGAAAATATTAAAGACCTGGCTTACTAATCGTGCGTTCTGCGCGCGCCTCAAATGTCAAAGGCCAGTTCTGTTTCGGCTTCGCCGTCTGATGTGCGGCGGTGGCTATGCCCCGCCGAACCCAGCAACATTATTCCCTTGGTACGGGCGTAGCCCTTTGGATTCCTTCGGCCAAAAACCGGAATCAAGGGCACAGCCCCAAGTGACAAAGGCAGCTTTACGGCGGGGCAGAGCCGCCGCCGCACATCAGGCGGCATAGGCGTAGCCGCACCGATAAACTACTTTTAGGGTAAAAGCTCTCTTACTGTTCAGTTTTTTCTAGTCGCGTTCGTCCGGCGGCTAGTCTTTCGTTTGGGCTGCGGCACGCAGGTCGTTCACAATTTCATCCGGCTTCCAATCGTTGCCGCGATAGACCTTAATGACTTTGCTGTCCGGGCCGATGACGGCGGTCCTGAGCGAGTGAATTACCTGCTGATTACCCGTCTCAGAATCCAGGTAGTAGCGCATCCCGAAATACTGCGCTATGCCTTTCACCTCGTCCGCACTGCCCGATGCGAATTCCCAATGTGCGAACGTCTCGTCTGAATATCTGCCGGTGAAAGCTGCTCCATAACTTCGCAGCACCTTGGGCGTATCGTATTCCGGATCGAAGCTGATACTTAGCAGATGAGTCTTCGCGTAAAGCTCAGGTTGCTTTTGCAGTGCCTGATCTATTGCCGCGAAATTGTTGCTCATCAAAGTGCACTGGTCCGGGTCCGGGCAACGCGTGTAGATGAACGTCAAAACCAGCGCCTTACCGCGGTAGTCGTGGATGCGAATTGCTTTTCCATCCTGATTGATAAGCTGATAGTCCGGAATTTCGTCGCCCGGTTTCGGGCCCATGCCTTCGCCACTAACTGGCGCAGTGCTATCAGAACTCTCTTTTGCGATCACTGCGTCCTCGAGCCACGATTTCGCGCCGTCCACAACCAGAGTAGCGTTGAGGTGATCGCCCGGAACGAGAGGCACCTCGAAAATCCACCACCAGTCTTCACCAACCTTGAAAGGCATCGTCATCGCGGGCATGTAGTCTTTAATATCTTCATGCGCGACGGTAACCAGATGCTGGTCCTTCTCGACCAGCACTACCTTACCCTTTAACTCGTAACGTTTTTCCGTCGCCGAATGGGTGCGCTGCTGACGACAACCTGAAATAACAACCAGCGTCATGAAGCCAAGCGCAAGAATGACCGTTCGAAACGTTTTCATAAGTATTTGTTTATTCACGCTAACTAATAAAAGCAATCTCGGTGTAACCTAGCACGAATGTTCCACGGTTGTTAAAGGACTAAATCTTAAGTAGTGGGTCAGCTTCGTTGCCTATGTCCGATAAAGTTTAGGAACCTCTGATTAAGGGAATGAACAAATTTGCATTTGAGCCCGCTTCGCGGGCTCAGTGCAAACTTTTCATCAACTTGTTCAGAGACTCCTCTAGTTTGTCGCGGCGTTACGACAAGCTGAAGCTTATCGGACATCAAACTAACCCGCTGCCACATTTTAGAACATGGCTACGCAATCTTTTATAGACACCGATCCAGCGCGACGCGCGCAATTGCTCCACGGCGCTGCTGTCGCTGCGCAAATCAAACTGGAAGCCACGCGCGAGGTGGAACGGCTATGGAAAGATCATCAGGTCAGGCCTTGTCTGGCGGCAGTTCGAGTGGGCGATGATCCCGCCTCAGCCGTCTACGTGCGGAACAAGATAAAAGCTTCGGCGGAAGTTGGCATCCGTTCGGAACACCACGCGCTGACGGCTACCACAAACTCTATTGAACTGCTCGATCTAATAGCGTCGCTTAACGACCGCGACGACGTCGACGGTATCCTGGTACAACTTCCGCTGCCCGCGGAAATCGATGCGGACAAAATCATTGAAGCAGTCGATCCGCAAAAGGATGTCGATGGGTTCCATCCTTTAAACGTTGGACGATTAGCGCTTGGCAGGCCGGCTTTCGCGCCTTGCACGCCCGCGGGCGTAATTGAGTTGCTGGATCGATCAGGAATACCCATTGCCGGCGCCGGCGCCTGCGTAGTTGGCCGCAGTCAAATTGTAGGCCGGCCCATGGCACAACTGCTGTTGCAAAGGGACGCCACTGTTACGGTCTGTCACTCGCGCACGCGCGACCTGGCGGCGGTAACGCGCGCAGCGGACTTACTGATCGTAGCCATCGGCCGCCCTGGTTTTATTGGCCGCGAGCATATCAAACCGGGTGCGACCGTTATCGATGTCGGCATGAACAGCGTGACTGATGAAGCTGTTGCGAGAGAATTATTCGGCGCAGACGCAGAAAAGCGAATCGAAATAATTTCAAAGCGCGGGTACACCCTGGTGGGCGACGTGAACCCGGCCGAGGCGGACGCAGTCGCCGGTCGGCGCACGCCGGTGCCGGGCGGCGTCGGTCTTCTGACTGTGGCGATGTTGCTGCGAAATACGGTTAAGGCGGCGAAGCTGCGGAGGGGAATGGAATGAGCAAACAGTAAACAGTGTAGGGTAAGAGCAAGCAAAACTTTCGTCATCCCCTACTCGTCATTCCGTACTGTTCACTGTTCCCGGTTAACTGTTTACTTTTCACTGTTTCCTAATCATGTTGCGCGTGGGACTTACAGGATCGATTGGCGTTGGTAAATCATTCGTAGCCGGCGTGCTCGCTGAACTTGGTTGTCAAGTGCTCGACGCCGACCTGACGGCGCGTGAAGTGGTTGAACCAAATTCTATCGCGCTTAAAAAGGTAGTTGCAGAATTTGGCGCTGAAGTTCTGCAGCCGGATGGTTCGCTCGATCGAGCAAGGCTCGGCGCTTTGGTATTCGGCGACGCGCAAAGACGCGCCACGCTTAACTCAATCCTGCATCCATACATCATTGCGCGTCAGGATGAGCTGCTGCGGGAATGGGAGGCTGTCGATCCGTACGGTATCGCAGTTGTGGATGCCGCCTTGATGATCGAATCAGGCGGTTATAAACGTCTCGACAAGCTGATCGTTGTTCACTGCCGCCCGGAAGTTCAACTGCAGCGCTTGATGTCGAGAAATAGTTTGAGTCGCGAAGAAGCAGAGAAGCGAATTAACGCGCAGATGAGCCAGGACGAAAAGAAGAAGTTTGCTGACTACCTGATCGAAACATCAGAAGGTTTTGACGACACGCGCCGGCAAACTGAAAAAGTCTATGGAGCACTTACCGTTGAATTGAAGCAAAACCCGCGACGCGGGGAATAGATCACGACACGAAACAAGTTAATGACTCGTATGAAAAAGATCCTGCCGACGAGACAAGGCACCCGCGCATTCGTGGCAGCTCTTCTGCTTGTCACGCTCGCTTTTAGCCACGCCGGCTGTTTCCTCAGTGAGACTGTCGATCCTTATTACGGGCGTGTGGCCGTGCCCAACGGTCAGCAGTTTCGATGGAGCGATGGCGGCCTGCCGCAGACTTTCGATCCAGCTTTCGCCGCTGCGCCTCCCGATACCGATTTGGTCCGAGCAATTTTTGAAGGGCTGACAGATTACGATCCGCAGACATTAATGCCGGTGCCCGCAGTTGCAACCCGATGGGAGGCGTCAAACGGCGGGCGCACCTGGACTTTCTATTTGCGCGACGACGCCCGTTGGTCCAACGGCGCAGTAGTGACGGCGGAAGATTTTGTCCGATCGTGGCAACGGACGGTGAAATTGGGCGAGCTGGCTCCGCACACGGATCTGCTTGCGAACATCGAAGGTGTGGAAAAGCAACCGGGAGTTTCGCCATCTCAAGCACCGGAGCAACCGGCCCAGCGGATGCATTCAAACACGAATTCCGCTCAGGCAACCGCTCAAACTTCGGAGCCCGCATTTGGCGCCGAAGCCCTTTCAGACCGCGTGTTGCGTGTCCGTTTGCGCCAGCCGGACCTGAACTTTCCCGCGCTGGTAGCTCATCCAGTCTTTCGTCCAGTGAAACTCGGCGTCAATGTGCCGGCGGGCAAATTGTCCGCGAGTGGGTTGCTCTCCAACGGGGCATTCTCAATCGCAAATGCGGACACCGATCGCGTGCTGCTCGCGCGCGCAGAAAATTATTGGGACAAGCAACAGGTGGCACTGCAAAGCGTTGAATTCGTCGGTGCCCGCGACACGGAATCGGCGTTGGCCGCCTATCGCTCTGGCGCCGTCGACGCCGTAACGAATGCCGCTCTTGAGCCGCTCGCTATCAAACTCCTTGCTCCATACGAAGATTTTCGCCGCGCCACGTTTGGCGCGTTGACCTATTACACCTTCAACACTGCGCGCGCGCCCTTTGACGATGTTCGCGTTCGTGAAGCCCTCGCCATTGCCATCGATCGCGATCGAATCAGCACGGACGAAACAGGCGGCGCAACTGAGCCGGCAAAACGATTCCTGCCTCAGAGTCAAACTGAAGCGCCCAAAACTGTAGTTGGTAAATCCGACGTCCTGGAGAAGGACGAACAACGAGCCCGGCTGTTGCTGGCTGAGGCTGGCTTTCCTGACGGCAAGAACTTTCCTATTGTTCGCTTGTTGATTAATCGAAACGAACAACAGCGCGTCGTCGCCCAGGCCATTGCGGCAATGTGGCGCAGCGTATTGAATATTCAAACTGAGCTGGTCATCAGGAACTGGGACGACTATGAGGCGGCAATTCGCACCGGGGATTTCGATGTCGTGCGGCGCGGAATTGTGATGCAAACCACCGATGAACTTACGAATATTCGTACGTTATTCGGCGAAAGTTATCCCGGAACGGCCGCTGAGAAGGAGACGGAACGCTTGAATAAGGCGGGCGCTGACCTTTCCGACAGAAACAAATCGAGCCTCACAGCCGGCAGGACTTTGACCGCGCTTCCCGCTATTGCTACTGAAGCCCAGGCATTAAATGACCTGAGTGCCATGCCGATTTATTTTGCGTCGTCGTATGCGCTGGTGAAACCGTATGTCAGTGGATTCGATGCCAACGTCCTCGACGCGCCGTCCTTAAAAAAAGTCCGAATAGATGGAAACTGGAAGCCGCCTGCCTCTCCCACAGGTAACAGCGTGCGTTAACCTAAGACCGCGACTTGCACAAGATTCTTGATAATGCGTTTTTGGCGTGTTAACTTTCGTCTGACATTCCCCTTCATAAATCGGTTGCCTCGGAAAACGATGGCTAGTCTCTACTACAGACAACTATTCGCGGGTCTGGCGCTTGTTTCGCTGGTGCTGGGTTCGATTTCCTGTCGCGCGCTGGCGACCAATCCGGCGTTCTTCGGCAGCACTACCCCGCCAGCGACCAATATTCTGCGGTACATAAATGGCGATGAGCCTGAGTCGCTCGATCCGGCGATTAGCTCAGGCCAACCGGAAGCGCGCATCTACATGGCGCTGTATCAGGGATTGGTCGAATACGATCCGAAAACGCTGGCGGCGATTCCGGCGCTGGCAGAGCGCTGGGACATCAACGACGACTCGTCTGAGTTTGTCTTTCACATGCGCCCGAACGCCAAGTGGTCCAACGGCGATCCGATCTCGGCGCAGGACTTCGTCTACAGTATTCGCCGGGCTCTGTCGCCGGAGATAGCGTCGAAGAATGCATACCTCGCTTACACCATAAGATACTCCCAGGCTTTTAATGAGGGCGCCGTTTTTGTCCGCGACCCGGCGACGAATCAGTACTTGCTGGAGAAGGATTTCGCTGAGGAAGGCGCAGTACAAACTGAGCCGCTAAGTCAGAAACCGCTCACTCCCGGCGGGCCTGAGATTAAGCCAACTGAGCAGGGACCTGCTGCTGTCCCAGACACGCCGTTTCACCAGTTCATGCATTCGCCGCCACGGCTCACCTTGCCTGGCAGCGAAAAAGTCCGCGCGAAGTTGTTGGCGAGTAATGCCAAACTTCAGGCAGCCGTTGCCGGCAAAGAATTTGTCAAAGTAAAAGCCGAAGACATCGGCGTCGAAGCGGTAGATGACTATACGATTCGCATCTCGCTGTCGCAGCCTGCACCTTACTTCAGCGGGCTTGCCGCGCATCAACTCTTCCGGTTAGTGCCGCGAAAGATCATCGAAAAATACGGTGACAGTTGGACCGACCCCGCAAACATCGTTACCTGTGGTCCATTCAAAGTTAAAGCGTGGAAACACTACGACGAGCTGATAGTGGAACGCGATCCGGTTTACTGGGATGCGGCGAATGTGCGTCTGGACGAAATCCACTTCATGGTTTCGTCGGATAACCCCACCGCCATGAACCTGTACAAGGTCGGCGAGGTCGACGCAGTTAATAATCACGTTGTGCCAAACGGCTGGCTGGATGTGGTGCGTCCCAAAAAGGATTACATGGATGGCGCCGAGGCCGCAATCGTCTATATTTTGATGAATGTCACCAAGCCGCCCATGAATGACATTCGAGTGCGCCGCGCCTTTAACATGGCGATTGACAAGATCAATTACGCCAAGTCACGACGCATAACCAAACCCTTATCTGCATTCACCCCCGAGGGAATTTTTGTAGGCTACCCACAACCAAAAGGCGATGGCTTTGATCCTGCGCAGGCGCGAAAGCTGATGAGTGACGCGGGTTTCCCGGTGACGAAAAAAGGTGACGGTACTTACGAATGCAAAGGCTTTCCTGTGAACCAGGTTGATTTTTCCTTCAACACGCAAAGCTCAAACAAGACGATGGCGGAGTTCATGCAGGCCCAGTGGAAACAGAATTTAGGTATCACGGTTCAGTTAAAGAGCATGGAATTCAAAACGTTCATGAACGTTCGCTCGAAACTCGAGTACAAGGGTTTTGCGATTGGGATTTGGGGCGCGGACTACATGGATCCGTTTACGTTTCTGAATTTGTTTTCGACGCCGGGCGGCGATAATGGCAGCGGTTGGTGGGACAAGAAGTACGTCGATTTGTTGGACGACGCCAATCGCTCCCTCGACAAGCAGAAACGTTATGAGCTGATGGCAAAGGCCGAGAAGTACCTGCTCGATGCGCAACCGGTGATACCCATTGAGACGTCGTCCGTGAATTTTGTAAAGAAGCCTTACGTTAAGGGTTTATATCCCAATGCACAGTCAGTGTATGCGTGGAAGTTTGTATATATTGAGCGCGATCCGGCGAAGTGGGACTACGGCCCGCCGAGTTTGGCGGACTAGTTATGCGATAGAAAGGGTTGCTTTCTATTTTCCGTTAGAAGTTGTTTGAAGATTTTCCATTTGTCATTTGACATTTTTCATTTGCCATCGAAAGCGTCGAGGCGTTGTTTTAAATGAACAATGATAATTGATAAATGGCAAATGGAAAATCTGTTCCTTTTCGCTCCACTAAATGCTCCGCTTCATACTTAAACGTTTGCTCATTACGATCCCGACGATTCTCGTCGTGATCACCATCACCTGGGGTTTGATCAGGCTCGCGCCCGGGAACTTTTATTCAGGCGAAAAGCCAATCCCGAAAGCAATTGAAAACAACATTCGCGAGAAGTATGGATTGAACAAGCCGTGGTACGTGCAGTACGGCAAGATGATGGGCCACGTGTTGGTCCTCGACTTTGGCACCTCACTTAAATACGAAGGACAATCAGTTAACGGCATCATCCGGCGCTCGCTGCCGGTTTCGGCTGCGATCGGCTTGTCAGCCTACCTGCTCGCGTTGCTGGTTGGTATTACCCTCGGGTCGCTGGCGGCACTGAAGCAAAACTCAAAACTCGATTACGCGTCGATGGCGCTGGCGATGGTGGGCATCTCTGTGCCGAACTTTGTCCTCGGCCCGATTCTCGTTTTGATCTTTTCGTTAACTCTCTACTGGTTTCCGCCGGCGCGTTGGTACGGCTTTCCCAGTCGTGGCATGGTTCTTCCGGTGCTCACTCTGTCGGGGATTTACATGGCCTACATAGCGCGCTTGACGCGTGCAGGAATGTTGGAAGTGTTGCGCTCGGATTACATTCGCACCGCTCGATCCAAAGGATTAAGTGAGCGGCAAGTCGTGATGCGTCACGCGCTGCGTGGTGGACTTATGCCCGTCGTCTCTTTTACCGGACCGGCACTGGCCTTCCTGTTAACGGGAACTGTTGTGGTCGAACGTCTGTTCACGCTGCCGGGGTTGGGAAACTATTTCATTCAGGCGTCATTGAATCGTGACGAGCCGCTGATTATCGGCATCGTTTCTTTCATCGCAATAACGCTGTTGCTGATGAACCTGGTCGTGGACATTGCGTACGCGTACCTTGATCCGCGCATTCGCTATTGAAAAGTAGAACAGGCCCGAGTCTGCTCATGGAATTGAACTCGAAGCGCCGGGCAGGAATGTCTGTCCACTCTTTATGAACGAAGACGAAAGAACTCCGGAGCCCGAAATCATCCACACGCCGCCTGAGTTTGTGGTGGCGGAAGAAGAGTTTCATACGCCCGCCGGCGAAGAAATAATCGCGGGCACGTCGCTTTGGAAAGACGCGTGGCGCCGGTTATTGAAAAATCGGTTGGCCGTGTTTGGCATGATCGTTGTGATTCTGGTGGCGATAGCGTCGCTGATTGGGCCGGAGATTATCAAGCGAGTTAATGGTTTCGGTCCGGACTACATTCCTTCAGACTCGCAGCTAATCAAGTCGTTTGCTCCATTCAAAGCGCCCGACGGCTCCTTCTCATGGAAGCACCCAATGGGAACCGACAATCAAGGCCGCGACATCATGGCGCGCGTGCTGCAAGGCGGGCAGATCTCGCTGATGGTTGGCATCATTGCCACAATCGTCTCGCTGTTGATTGGCGTCGCCTATGGCGCAGTCGCCGGCTATCTGGGTGGGCGCATCGACAACCTGATGATGCGATTCGTCGATATTTTGTACTCGCTCCCGTACATCATTCTGGTGATTGTGTTGCTGGCCATGTTCCGCAGCAGCACGGCGGTCGGTCAGTTAGTCCTGTTGTTTATCGCTCTCGGGTCGGTTTCGTGGCTCACCATGGCGCGAATCGTTCGTGGCCAGGTGCTTTCGCTAAAGAACCAGGAATTCGTCCTGGCGGCGCGCGCGACCGGCGTCTCGACCGCGCGAATTATCTTTCGACACATCGTGCCCAACACCCTGGGACCAGTCATCGTTTATGCAACGCTAACAATCCCGACGGTGATGCTTAGCGAAGCCTTTCTTTCTTATCTGGGTTTTGGGGTGCAGCCGCCGTTGGCTTCGTGGGGCAGCTTAGCGTCTGACGGGATCCAGAATATTGCGATTTTCCCCTGGCAACTGATTTTTCCCGGACTGACGATGGCGCTGACTTTGTTTTCACTAAACTTTCTTGGTGATGGACTGCGCGATGCGCTCGATCCACAGATGCGTAAGTAGCACCAGGTAGCACAGACTTCAGTCTGTGTTGGCGGGAAAGAGCACAGGCTAAAGCCTATGCCACTGAGTAAGATGAACAATAACGGAAATCTTCTGGAAGTCACTGACCTGCGCACCTACTTCGACACCGAAGACGGGATCGTCAAGGCTGTTGATGGTATCTCGTTTCAGCTTAAGCGCGGCGAGACGCTGGGCATCGTGGGCGAATCTGGCTCAGGCAAGTCAGTCACAAATCTTTCGATCATTCGCCTGGTGCCAACGCCGCCGGGCAAGATCGTTTCCGGCAAAGTGATCTTCGACGGACAAAATTTACTGACGCTGAGTAACGAAGCTGTGCGTCACATTCGCGGCCGTCGCATTGCCATGATCTTTCAGGATCCAATGACCTCGTTGAATCCTTTCATGAAAGTCTCGCGCCAGTTGATGGAGATGACCCGTCTGCATCTTGGCCACACGAAGCAGCAGGCGTACGAACACGCCATCAAGATGCTCGAGACGGTGGGCATTCCGGATGCGCGCGCTCGCGCTAACAACTATCCGCACGAATTTTCGGGTGGCATGCGCCAGCGAGTGATGATTGCCATGGCACTTTCCTGCGAACCGGAATTGTTGATTGCTGACGAACCTACGACCGCCCTCGACGTTACTATTCAGGCGCAAATTCTGGAATTGATAAAGAGACTAAAACAAGCGACTGGAACCAGCGTGATATTGATTACACACGACCTGGGCATTGTTGCGGGTATGACTGACCATTTGCTGGTCATGTATGCCGGAAAGATTTTTGAGCAAGCGCCGACAAAAGAGTTATTCGCCACGCCCGGAAATCCGTATACGAAAGGTTTGCTGCGATCGGTCCCGGATCCGACAGCGGAACAGGGCGAGCTTTATCAGATTCCGGGTTTGCCGCCGGACGTAGCGCACTTACCACCGGGATGTCCCTTTGCGGCGCGTTGCGATCGCGTCCAGGAGATTTGTCATCGCGAATTTCCGCCGTTTGTGCAGTTAACCGCGGATCATTGTTCGTTGTGCCATTTCGCCCATGAGGTTTACGAAGAGTCGCGCGCGGAAGGGGCACGAAGTTCAGAGTCCAATCTTTAGATTGCTGCTTAGTGGCAGCCAACGTAAACGCAAGCAAAAGCTTGTACTCTGAACTGCACTTAGCCAGCTCCAAAAAAAAATATGAGCACTCAAGAAACAAATCCCGACAGCATTGTGGAAATGCCGCCACCAATCGAGAGCGGTCATGGCGATCCGTTGATCGCTATCCGGGACTTGAAGGTCTATTTTCCGATAGCCGGCAACCGCAACGTAAAAGCAGTTGACGGAGTCACGATCGACATTTATGCCGGCGAGACGCTGGGCCTGGTTGGTGAATCCGGTTGTGGCAAGTCGACGCTTGGCCGCGCGATCCTGCGGCTGGTCGAACCGACATCCGGGCAGGTGCTCTATCGCAACAACGATCTCGCAAAACTGTCCACACGCGAACTGCGCAAGCACCGCCGGCATCTCCAGATAATTTTTCAGGATCCTTACGCTTCGCTAAATCCGCGTATGACGGTCGGCCAGATCGTGGGCGAGCCATTGGATACGTTTCGCATCGCGCGCGGCAGGGGAGCAGAACAGCGAGTACAAGAGTTATTGGAAACTGTCGGGTTGAGCAAACGGTTCACAAAACGTTATCCCCATGAATTTTCCGGTGGCCAACGGCAGCGCATCGGCATCGCGCGCGCGCTGGCGGTGGATCCTGATTTCATAGTCGCGGATGAACCAATCTCCGCGCTTGACGTTTCCATCCAGGCGCAGATCATGAATCTGCTGGAAAAGCTACAACGGGAAAAGAACCTCACCTACCTTTTCATTTCACATGACCTACGGGCCATTCGGCATGTGTCGGATCGAGTAGCGGTTATGTATCTCGGCAAACTCGTTGAGATAGCCGGCGCCAAAGCCATCTACGCTGATCCTTTAATGCCCTACACGAAGGCGCTTATTTCCGCCGTACCGGTGCCGGATCCGGTAGTGGAAGCAACCCGGCAGCGAATCGTGCTCGAGGGCGATGTGCCCTCTCCAATTAATCCGCCGACCGGATGCCGCTTTCACACACGTTGCCCTTACATGATCGAGACGTGCAAACAAGTCGTTCCGCCGCTGGTAGAAATCAAGCCAAACCATTTTGCCGCCTGCATCCGCATCAGCCCCGACCAGCCCGATATTGAAAAAGTCGCGCCAGGCGCCGCCCCGGGCCTTGAGGCAGCGGAGCAAGTCATTAGCCAATAGCCCTCAAATTCCTCGCAAATCGCGGTTATGTTCAGCCTTAAACGCATGAAAAGCGTTTGCTATTAGTCGTTTATCAATAGGGCAAGTTGTTCTGTTGAGCAGGATGCGGTCGTACTGTGCGGCCAGCAAGTTCTGATTGAGCCCTTATTGATAACGCAATTGGAAACTTATACTGAAACGACGATTTGAGTAGTGCGTTGCGGACTTTTGCAAGTAATCGAATGCCACGTCGCAAACAAGAGTCTCGTGCAAAACGAGCGATAGCCAAAGCGCCAAGGTCCGCACCTGAGCAGTCGCCTGAGATTGTTCAGGAACATCCAGAGGATGCACCGGCAGGCTGGCTGGAAGTGCAAGAGAAACTGGCAAGCTCTCATGGGCTGTCGCTGTTGCTTGTTGACGGGCGACAACCTCCCGCCATCGCTGTCTCAAACAACAACTCGATATGTCACGCGTTTCAATCATCGCCCGAGCATGTTCATCTTTGCGATCCTTTTTGTGGAGATGCACACCGCCGCGCCCTGAGCGCCCGGTCAGTGGTCCATTACAAATGCCACGCCGGGTTGGAGTGTTTCACAATGCCGGTTGAAATTCCCGGCGAACCGAATCTTGCTGTAATTGGGGGCCGCGCGTTCGTTAGCGGCACTGACTATCGTGCGCTTGCCGAGCGCTTTCGCGCAGGCGAATTAAATGAATTGCTTGAGCGAGCGCCGTTTGAGAATGTGATCTTTTCCGAACCGCAGCGCTTGACTCAGTTGTCATCGCGTGTGGAAAAGGCCGCGCAAGCTTTGTCGACTTCACACGCGAAGGAGCCCATTGAAGCATCCAGTGAACTAAAGATAGAGCAACTTGTTCAACCGGAGGCACTACTGGCCGTTCCGGTTGCCCAAGCCCGCGATGATTCGTTCCGGGCCCAAACGCAACCCGATCTGCAAGGTGAAGTGGATCGCCTGCGGAGTGAATTGCAACATCGTGCTGATCTTGCTGAATCGTTGAAACACTTTCTCGAGCGCATTAGCTCCAACGAACCGGAACAGACTTACGTGGCCATTTTAACGCAGGCGAAAAGCCTGCTCCGCGCCGAACGCGCTTCGCTGATGGTGCTTGACGAGGACGAAAACGAGCTTGTGATGAAGGCGGCCATTGGATTGTCAGTTCCAAAAGAGGACGTGGCTCGCGCCCGGCTGGGCGAAGGTATCGCCGGCCGGGTAGCGGAATCAGGACGACCGATGATTGTCGCTAATGCTGTGAGCATTCGTCCGTTCGTTGCGAATGAGAAACGTGATTACAAAACTGCATCGTTCATCAGTTATCCCATCAGCATGCGCGGCCGCAAGATTGGCGTGCTGAATCTTACCGATAAGACAACCGGCGAAGTATTTGATGACGTGGATTTGAGTTTGCTGGACTTGGTTGGCCCGCAGATCGCGATTGCGCTCGAGCGCGCGGAATGGCAGGACCGTGCCGCTCAGTTTCAGTTGATGTCGATTACTGATCCCTTAACCGGACTGCTCAATCGCCGTTACCTGGAAGAGCGTTTAACTGAGGAACTAAACCGTTCGCTGCGCTACAACTATTCGATGAGTTGTTTAATGATCGACATTGATGACTTCAAGAAATACAACGATCTCAATGGTCATCAGGCCGGCGACGACGCTTTGAAGATCGCGGCCCACTGCCTGAAGACGGCGCTTCGGTCCGCCGATGTCGCTTGCCGCTATGGCGGTGAAGAGTTTTGCATTCTGCTGCCGCAAACGTCGCTTACCGAAGCCGGCGTAATCGCCGAGCGCATGCGGCAGCGCGTCGCAGAAACAGGCTTCCCCTACGGAAAGTCGCAGCCTTTAGGCGTGGTCAGTATCAGCGTCGGCATATCGACGTTTGCCCGCGACATCGATACCGCCCAAAAAGTGATCGCGACGGCAGACCGCGCGCTTTACAGCGCCAAGAATCGGGGAAAGAACCGGGTTGAGTATTACGTCGAAAACTTGACCGGCGGGCCGGCTAACAAATGAGTCCAAGACCACAGCAAGAGCGGCGCATTCTTGGCCGCGTTAAGCGAGCAGAGTTTGTTGGCAGAGATGCCGAACTCGAGCGCATCCTCTCGCTCGCTTCGCATGCAAATTCTGCCCGCGCAGGAGGAGGACTGCTTATTCTGCTGGCGCCGCTAGCTGGAGTCTCTGAGCTGATGCGTCAGGCTTACGACCAGTTGTTCAACGCTCAGAGCGAAGCAGTTCCCATCTACTTTTCGCTGCCTGCAAGCGACACTACTGCAGTCAGCGCTGCCATTGAATTTCTCAACGCGTTTCTGGCGCAGTACATCGCCTTTCGCCGCAACGAACCATCGCTGGCGCAAGCGTCGTTGACCATGAATGATCTGGTCCAACTGGCGCCGGCTGCCGACCTTGACTGGATTGAGCAACTGGTTAGCGCACACAACAAACAACGGTTCAGTAGTGACGAGCGCGAGCTGGTGCGCTTCTGTCTTAACGCGCCGCGGCGAGTGCCGTCCGGGAATCCCCAACCCTACATATTGTTCGACGCCGTGAAACTCGCAAACTACGACAACGAGCAAGTTCCGTTTGCCGGCGAGCTTATTAAAGCGCTTGCGGGCTCGCCACCGTTCGTCCTTGCTGGTTTGCGTCGCGAGATCATTCGCGAAGTCGAACAAGCCGGCATCGACTACGGCACCCACGAAAAAGTTCGGCTGGAACCGCTCGCTGAAGCTGAGGCACGCCAACTGGTTGCGTCAGTCGCTCGCCGCGAAGGCGTAGCGGTAAGCGATGAATGTCGCGACCTGCTCGCGCAGCAGTTTGAAGGCAGTCCGTTTCTCATTAGCGCCATGCTGTTGGCGGCTCGCGAGAAGCATTTGGCGCTCAACTCATATTTCGATTGCGAGCGCTTGTATGTTGATGAGCTGTTAGGCGGGCGGCTGAATCACTATTTCACCTCGGTGCTTGAGAATGTCGCGCCGGAGCCGATTGTTAGGAGCGCATTGATTCGCCTGCTTTCTGAGAGCCTGCGAGCGGGACAGCGCACCGCGTCATTTGCAGCCTGGACCAGACGCCTCAACCTTGAGGCCGCCGACGTCGAAAGTATCCTACGAAGTTTGCACGTCCAGGAAATTGTTAACTGGGACGGCGAGACTGTGGACACGCAACGCGGCTCTGGAGCGTGGCGAGATTTCGTTCGTAGCCGATTCCGTTTAGACGCGCTGCGAGAGCCGAGAGCTTTAGTCGTAGCGGACCTGATGTCGGCCGCTTTGCAGCGCGCCCCGCAAACCGTCGCCCGCCATTACCGGCGTAGTGCGAGCCTGCCACTGCGAGATGTGCTGCAAGCATTCAATTACCAGCGCGTTCCTAAAGTTCTTTTCGATTACGCTGCTTTTGCGGCCGACTACAAGGGCGCGCCCACTGAAGAGATTGCGGCGCGGCTGGAAATTGATCCGCAAGCCATGAAACTGCCGCAGGTGTTTCATACGGCGCACGGTGTTGCCTTCAGCGCCGAACTCAAACAATTTGACGAAGAAAGCTGCGTTGTTGCGCACGCTTTTGCCGGCACGAGTTACACGAATGAAAATGAGGTCGTCTGGCTTACTGCAAAGATTGATAGCAAACTTGAAGCAGATGCCGACGCTGTCGCCGACTGGTGCAATCGGCTGGAGAATCTGGCGCAGCGATCCGGTTTCTCGCGCGTTCAGTTGTGGCTGATAGCTAATGAAGGCTTCTCAGTTGAAGCAAGCGAAAAGCTGCGGGAGCGCGGGGCGTATGCCTCGAGCCGCATGCAATTTGAACTGCTCTCGGCACAACTTTCCGAAGGCCTTAACAAATCAACCGCGGCTGCGAACAACGAATACGTTTTCATCCTGCCGATGGGCGCTGATAACGAGCTGCTGGCGGCTGCGACCGCTGAGCAGATTGCCCGGCGTCTCAACTTCCGTCCCGAGGCTATCAATCAGATAAAGACGGCCATCGTCGAAGCGTGCATCAATGCGTCCGAACACAGCCTGAGTCCCGACCAAAAAATTTATCAGCGTTTTCGGGTCGAAGATGATAAATTGGTAATTACTATTTCGAGTCGCGGCATATTGCCGGCAAGTGTTGAAGCGAGAGAGGGCCGCACCCATGGGAAAGATGCAGGCGTTTTGGAGCAGCGGCGCGGTTGGGGACTCAAATTGATTGAGACACTGATGGACGAAGTTGAGTTTGAACGAGTTGATGAAGGCACCAGCTTGCGCATGGTCAAATATTTGAGGTAAAGCAAACTGTTAGTTTGCGGCGCGTGCGCCCTTAACATCCTGACGAGGAATAATTAGTTTGGCAGATTTCAAATCAAACGTTCGCTCGCACACTGTCGGCACCACTGCCGTCGTGTACGCCAGCGACTACCTGAACAAGCTCACCGGCGAACGCATCGAGCGCGAATGCAAGAAGCAGCTTGATTCAGGCGCGCGTGCGCTGGTGATTGATTTCAGTGACACGGAACTCGTCAACAGCATCGGTATCTCCATCCTGCTCGGCATTATCGACATCGCGGAAAAGAGCGGCGCGCTGGTTGTATTCTCGGACGTGAACAACGAGACGGTGCAGTTATTCGAAATGCTTGGGTTAACTCGGCACGTCGTGCTCGCCAAAGACGAAGAGGAAGCGCTCACCACCCTCTCTTCAAGCAGCAAAGCAATGGGACATTAGCCAGAGGACAGAGGTCAGAGAACAGAGGTCAGAGGTCAAAGAACAGAAGTCAGAGTCAGAGAACGGAAGTCAGAGGTCAGAGAACGGAAGTCAGAGCTCAGTTAGATTCTCAAGTTGTTTCAAGCTATAGTTCCATCTGCTGTCGTGGCAAATGTCGTGGCCAATTTTCCGACGTCTGATCTCTGGCCTCTGATCTCTGATTTCTGACCTCTGTTCTCTGACCTCTGTATTTATGGAGTCCAACACCCAAAAACTTATTCACTCGTTCGGTGCGCTCGCCGACCTTGGCCAGGAGGTTGCTGACACCGGCGACTTTATGGAGATGGTGCGCACCTCGCTGCACCTGCTGCTCGGCACGCTTGCGATCCGCCGGGGCGCCATCATTGAATGTCCAACGCATCACTTGCCGGAGGACAAGAGCACAAACCTGCTGGCGGTGTGGGGCGTGGGTGACGACTACCAGCCGCAGTTTGATGTTGAGGACGCGGATCGCGAAGTGTTTCTGAACGCACCCGATGGCGCGCTGGATATTTTGGGATTAGTCCAAAGTCCAACTTCCAACCTACAACATGAGGTCAGTACCGGAAGCGGTAGCGACCGGGTCGAAGAGACAAGTCGGACTACACCAGAGTCCTCGCCGATCTTTTTTCATCGCTACGCGACTGACCTTCAGCAGCAGGGAATTGAACTGATCGTTCCCATGGTCGTCCGCGGTGAGTTAACAGGTTTGGTTTTGCTCGGCGGCAAAGCCAGCGGTGATGCGTTCACCGCTGACGATCTTGAAGTCATCAAATCAATGGTCCGGCACATCGGGGTAGGCATTCACACGCACCGGCTGCTCGGTGAAGTGAAGCAGCAGGTCGTGGAGAACCGGCGCCTTTACGAAGACTTGCGCGCCATCTATCGCGACACCGTACGCGCCTTTGCCGCTGCCATCGACATCAAGGACAAATACACGCAGGGGCATTCGGAACGCGTTGGGAAGTACAGCGAGATCATTGCGCGCGAGCTGGGTTTTGGTGAGGAAGAAATCGAAGGCATGGCCATCGCCGGTTATCTGCACGACGTGGGCAAGCTGGTTGTAGAACGCGACATCATCAACGCGCCTTATCGCATCGATGCAAAACAATCAAGTGAACTCAATCGCCACCCCGTCGCCGGCTTTGAAATTCTGTCGCCCATTCATCACCCTTACGCCGACATTCCGCTGATGGCCAAGTACCACCATGAACGCATGGATGGCCGCGGCTATCCGGATGGATTGACGGACGAACAGATTCCGCTCGGCGCAAAGATCGTGACGTTGGCTGACTCGTTTGATGCGATGACGACGAACCGTCCTTACAAAACGCGCCGGACTTTTGATGAAGTTATTATTGACCTGCGCCTCAACACTGGCTCGCAGTTTGACCCCGTCGTTGTCGTTGCCTTCTGTCGCGCGCTAATGAAGGAATTAAATGGTGAGATTAAAGAACGCCGCTTCGCGAAGATGCTCGGCAAGAATTATCTCGAGGCCTCCAAAGACATCCCGCTTCTGACTCAACTCCTCGCCGAACTCGATCCAAATACCAAAACCGTCGCCGCCGGCGGTTAGTTCCGCAATTACTTTGAACAGCTTGCCAGCGCGGCCGGCGTTCGCGTTAAGCAGTCTTCCACAGCCGCCGTCTACCAGGCTGATGTTATTCGCGAACGAATACAGCTTCATAGTCGTTGCCGCCTGCCGAACGGAGAGCCATATGGCTTTCCGTTCGAGAGCGGGTATTGCTTTTTCTCGCTTGCGAAGCGATTAATTACGCGACGCGATCTCATTAGCACCGCGGCTTCAGCCCGGTGATAACTGTCGCCACGCGATTCCAAACCGTTTCAACGGTTTTATTATTCTTCGTGCCACTCCAACCCATACTTCTGAACGAATAGTTCGAACTCCTCAGCGAAGCTTTTCCTTCGATGATGTTCCTCTTGCCCGGCAATATAAGCTGCCACTCGCTCAACATCTGAGTGAGAAACTGAAAACGCTCCATAGCCGCGTCCCCAAGCGAATCGACCGCGTAATAATTTCTCCTCATTTATCCAATGCGACGATCCACCTTTGAATAACTGAGCGACCTCTTCGATAGTCTTGTTAGTAGGAAGGTCAATTAAAGTGTGTACATGTTCTGGATTTACGTAATTGATCTTCATGTAGATTCCTTTTTCCACCGAGTAGTTCGATAGAAAGTGAGAAACCCTCGCGGCGGGAGGTTTGAGGAGCATCGGTTCTCGATCGAGTGTGGCCCAAATTAGATGCAGCCAGCAGCGTGAGTAGGAATGTTTTGACATGAGGGACTTTGTATCACGGGACGATACCAGAGGCGATGACCAGCGAAGAGTAAACCGTTGAAACGGTTTACAGAATTTCTTGCATCGCTGATCACCGGGCTAAAGCCGCGGTGTTAATGAGATCGTGATTAGCTACCGCGGTTGAATCCTGATGATGAAGTTGCAGATGGCGATCTTTTGATCGGGCATTACTTCGGTGCGTTCTTCGCGTGGCAGATCGCGGCCGGCAACGGTCGTCGGGTTGCGTCCCTTGGAGACCAGCCAGTAGCGGCCATCGTTTTCGCGCGTGAGGATCGCCTGCACTCGACTCACTTCCGGATCGCCTTTCAACGGCAGGTCAACTGTGATCGTTCGCGAACCGCGGCCGATGGTGACTTCAGATTTCGTAACCGGCACCACTGATTCGCGCACGCCGTCTTTCCAAATCTCGACGGTGTAGAGTTCCTTGATGCGCGGGCGCACGACGGTTGCTTCACTTTGTTCGCCGCCGCCGGTTTCAGTGTCACCGGTGCTGCCGTCGGCGCGTTCACGCACGGTCTCACCGAGGTTTACGCTCGGGGACGCGGCGGGCTGCGAAGCAGACACTCGCGGCGTCACCTGCGTGTGGCCACTCTCGGTTTCATCCCAAACACCTTGCACGCGAAACTGACCTTTTTCCAAAGTGCCATCGACGCGCAGCTCGACGGCAAATGATTTCGCCGCCAGATCCGTATGCCCGCTCAGCTCTTTCGCGCGTTCTGAGAGCACATGAAACAAGCCCTGCTCCAGGCCGCGGCGCTTATCGCCCTGCCAGTCCTTATCATCCTCGTTGCTGAGATAGACGATGTACTCGCGTGGAATGTAGGTGGGGCCACCGGGCGGCGTAAACATCTCGCGCTGCATGACAGCTTCAACTTCGCGCGCAATCTTCACCAGGAACTCTTCCCAAATGCGGCGCGGTTTGGCATGTTCATCGGCAGACTCGACCAGGTCTTCGCCGGTCTCGCCGTCGATCCATTTTCTGATTGATTCTATTAGGCCCATAAGATCGTTAATGGTAAATCGTGAACAGTAAATTTGGAGTGCGCCGGCTTGACGGCGCTTTCGTCTCCCGCAAACAACAAGCGACGTCAAATCCATTCAACTTGACGCTGGCGCAACCAAAAGCGGCGTCGAGCCGCCGCACTCCAAAGCCGCACGCCAAATTAATCGAACTTAACAAACTTCTTATTTATCCAGCCACGGTCGGACGTGAAGGGACTAGCCTTTGGTCTCCCATGTTGCAGCACCTGCACCTCGTACCAGTTGTCGGTAGTAGACAGAATCTTAACGCGAGATCCATTTTCTGCCACGCCCACCGGCGCATTCGCCAGGCTCGCATCCGAGCGCAAATTTACATCGGTTGTTGTAACACCTTCGCGGCCAATTACAAAAAGGTCCCCCATAGCCGGCACTTTAATAAACGGATTCCAATGCGACGTAACGTACTTGTGCGTAGCCAAAAGCATGATTGAAAACGCGGCAATCAAAACTGCGGCAACTATGTAAGCGCGCTTGCGCGGGTTCGCCACCGGCCGTCGTCCCGAAGCTGCCTTCCTCATTCTTGCAGACTGCGCTCCCGGATCTGATGCAACCTTGTCGCGCCCCTCGAGTTTCTTATTCGCCTGCGCTTCCGCCACCGGCACAACGATCTTTGGACGGCGCTGAGCTTCCGCAAAAGCCAACGCCGCGGGTGAGGTCACCGGCACGAAATGCGCCTGCGGCGCCGCCTTAGGAAATTCGGCGGGTTCAATCGCAAGATCCGCGCTCGGTTTGCGTCGCGCCTCAGCGTTCAGTTCGCCCAGTACTCTCGTTGGCGGCAGCGTTGCTTCGGCAAGTTCATCCCAAAATTCCTGCACCGTCTGATAGCGCTCGGGGGGCCGCGTCTGCGTTGCTTTCTCAAGCACGCGCAGCACCGACTTTGACCAGAAGTGATTGTTGATAGAGGCCGGCAGCTCGCGAATTGCATGTTGCGCAAACCGGCGTGGCGATTCACCGGCCAGTAGCGTGTAGGTGGTTTTAGCCAGCGAGTAAATATCGGCGGCGGGCGTCAAATGTTCCTTGTTGATGAGCAGGGCCCCGGTATCCAGTTGGCCCGTCTGGACCAGCGGGTTATGTTCCGGCGCCGAGTAGACATTTGTGCCCACGCGCGTGATGGCGCCTTCGTTGGCTTCGAGACGGGCCACGCCAAAGTCTGCAATCTTCACAATCTGACGGTCCGCCGTTAACAACAAATTGTGTGGCTTGATATCGCGATGAATGACGCCACACTCATGCGCATGCGCCAGGCCGGAACACACTTGCTCGAGATAGAACAGGGCTTTATCTATCGTCAACGCCTGCTGACGCGCCAGCGCCGACATGTCACCACCTGACAGATACTCGAGCACGATATAATGAAAAGTAGTGCCCGAAAGATCGATGGCGGTGCCATGGCCCAGGCGGCTAATGATGTTTGGATGTCGCACCCGATCGAGCGCCACCGCTTCGTTCTGAAAATTGGTAATCAGCGTGTGTTCGAGATCGGCATCAGGAGTATCCTGAAGGAACATGTTCAGGGCCTTGATGACGACGGTGGTGGGCGCGCCCTCAGGCGCGGCGTTGTCATGCGCCACATAGATCTCGGCATAGCTGCCTCGCCCAAGGCATTCAATGATGTCGTAACGACCATCGAGTCTGCTTTGTTGTAACTTCAGTTCTGCCATCGTGCGCGCTTCGTTTCGCCTTGTCTTTGATGCTGCACGGGGAATTGAGGGTTAAGGGGTAGGCTGCGAAACTGCCGGGGAAATGGTTGCCGAGGGCTTCTGAATGATTTCATCGAAATGGGTTTGCGCGGCTGGCTTGTCTTTGTCTGACTTCAAAGCTGCCGCCGCAAGTCCGAGCGTCGCCTCTTTACGCAACGTCATATTGTCGGCCGAGAGGCTGGTGTTCGCTTTGGCGATTACAGCTTCGAATGCTTTTGCTGCTTCATCCACATTTCCCGTCAGCAGAGATGCACGGCCGTAGAGATACAAAAACTCGGGGTCAGCAGAATCAAGCGGAGTGGGAATTCCTTGCCTGCTAACTTCAGTCTTTGCGGTCGTCGCAAGCCAGGCAGTTGGATCGCGATCAACTTCGCGCCGGGCAGTTTCAAATCTCGAGAATGAATCTGGTGGCGCGGCGGTTGCTGCCGGTGAAGCCTGTGCCGCGATTTGATTGTCCGCGTCGACGTAGGGAATTGGACCCTTATATTTCCTGCCGCCATAAAAAGCCGCGCCCACTGCGGCCAGCACGAGCAGAAACAAAATAAAGCGGCCGAAGAAACCACCACGCCGTTGCTCAGGGGAGTTAACCGGTGCTACTTCAACTGTCCGTTCGAAGTTAACCGGCTCTACTACTTGCGTTGCGACGGCCGGAAACGCCTTGCGCGAAGCCGGCACGAATTCTGCCGGCGCTGCGCTTTCGACCGCTTCCATTCTGCGCGCTGCCGAAAGGGTCGGCACAACTTCTGCTTCCGGCGTCAGCGTCTCGTCCATGTCGGCGCTTCGCATTGTCGCTGAGATTGAAGTACCAACCCGCACAACGACAGCGGTCAGGTTGTCTTCGGCGCCGCGTTCGTAACAGCGCTCTTTAAGCGCGGCGCAGAGCTCGGGCAGATCTTCATTCAGAATCATCAACTGGCGCAGCTCGTAGTCGGGAATGTGTCGCGTAATACCGTCGGTGCAGAGAAGAAACTGCGTGCCGTCTTCCACCTCCATCACCTTCATGTCGACTTCAACACCGTCCTCGGCGCCCAGCGCGCGGCTGATAATGTTCTTGCTGGGATGATTGGCGGCCTGTTCCGCCGTCATGCGTCCGGCGCGTACTTCTTCTTCGACGACTGAATGATCTTCGGTTTCACGCAACAGATGGCCGTCGGGCGTAAGACGATACAGACGCGAATCGCCGACATGACCGATCGTGGCAATGTTGTTCTTGATATGCAGCGCCACGATGGTGGTCGCCATCATGGCAAACTTGGCGTGTTCCTGGGCCATCTTGTGAATCGACGCATTGGCGCGTTGAATCGCAAGCTCCATCAGGTCTTCAATGTCGGCGTTCTCTTCCTTATGGCGAAACGCTTCATCGAGCACTTCAATTGCAGTTTGTGATGCGACTTCGCCGGCTTCCGCGCCGCCCACGCCATCGGCGACTGAGAAGATGCCACGCTCAGCGTCCGCCAAAAATGAGTCTTCATTGAGAGGGCGTTTCTCACTCAAGCCGCGATCGGTGACCGCCGAGGATTTAACAGTCAGCTCCGGCGCTGGATGATTGCTGGGTTGGCTCATTCAACCGCCTCCAAATTTAATGGCGACGCAGCCACGCCGGGCGAGGGCTTGGCGAGCATTTGGTCGCGCGCGTTTCGATGGGAAAAAGCCATCAGCATCCCTAACATCGCAAAGCTGGTAACCAGACTGAATCCTCCATGACTAACGAAAGGCAGGGTAATTCCGGTCATCGGCAAAGCCCGCAAAATGCCGCCGATATTAACCAGGGCCTGGAATCCTATGAAAGCTGTTAAGCCGGCCGCGCAAAGCTTGGTAAACATATCACGCGCATCGAGTGAAGTACGAACCCCGGCCACCACCAAAACGATCACGGCCAGCAGCACGATCGCGCCTCCAGTCAAACCAAGTTCCTCGCCAATTGCCGCATACACGTAATCCGAGTCGGCGATGGGTATAACCTCCGCAAAGCCAAGCCCCAGCCCGCGTCCAGTGTTCTTGCCTGAAGCAATGCCAAAAATCGCCTGGGCCGGTTGGAAAGCCAGCTTATCAAACCAGACGTCGACGTTGACAATCTTTTGCAGCGCCGGACTCTGCTCTGAGAGTTCCTTGAGTTGCGGATCACGGTTGACAGCTTCCTGGTAATCTTTTTTCCACCAGGGGATTTCTGGCGACGGCGGTTCGAAACCGTCGAGCCACAAATGGAAGCGCTGTTGAATTCGCGACGGCAGCATTGTCTGAACCGGGCGAGCGATGGTCGGCAGCAGCGGCACTTTCTGCTGTACGTCTCGCGGCAGCGCGCCGACGACAAGAATTCCAATTACCAACAGTAACGAACCGACAAATAAGAGCAACTGCGGCCAACGTCTGACCGCGACTAGATAAAGCGTCGTATAGGCGCCACTAAAGATCAGCATCTGCCCAAAGTCTTTCAGCGCGAAGAAGGGAACGAACGGCAACATCCCCATCACGACCAGAGGGACCACATCACGCGCGCGTGGAATGCCCCAGTAAGTTTCGGCAAGATCTTTGTAACGCGCCGTTAAAATTCCGGCGAAGCCAAGCAGGAATGGAATCTTTGATGGTTCCCACGGCGTCATGTTCCCCAGCGCCTTGCCGGCGCTGGAAGTGACCACGGCCGCCGCCAATGGCACCAGCGTCAGCAGAACCACGATAAAGCTGTTCCGTTGCAGCCAAAGCAGAAAGCCATCGCGAACACAGAACATATAGGCCACGCCAAAGGCTAAGAAAGAGAAGATTGGAATCCAGGTGTAGCTTGAGGTTATTGCGTCGCCGATTGAGTAGTTTGCTGGGCGCCGCGGCAATTGATTTATGTCGATGGACGAAGCGGGTGTTGCCGGTAACCCCATCATCTGTTTCTTAGCGGCGTCATAGTTCTCGATGATGTAGCGCGTACGCAATGCTTCCATCTTTTGTTCGCGCGCCGCCGATTTGTTACGGGCGTTGTATTCCGGATCGCTGTAAAGCCGGTATTGAATCAGCAGACCAATCGAGAAAAGCAGGACGGCGGTCGTAAACAAAATCCACTGGCCGCTGTAATTCATTACGCGCGACAGCCAGATCACCAGGGCTAACAGGGGCACAAACATCAGCAGGTCCCGCAGCGCTCCGATCGTGGACGTTTCATAACCGCGCAGCAAACCACCGCGGTGAATGGCCCAGTAGCCCGCAATCTCGAAAAGAAAGACCAGCAGGATTATTAGGAGATGTGATGATGCGCGATTCTTCATTTAGTCAATTACCCTCTCCCTTTGGGAGAGGGAAGGAAGAGGGCCTGTTGTCGCCTAAACCCTCCCCTCAATCCCCTCCCAGCCGGAGGGGAAGTAAAACCCAAAATCAAGGCGTCGGTGTTGCTGTTGCGCGCGGCCGTCGCCGGGCCCGCGCTTGCCTTTGCGGCTGATTGTTTGGTTGACTCCTGGCCGCATTGAAATACCCGAGGTCCTTCGCCTTCATGACTAAAGCCGCCGCTATCGGCGCCGCTGATTTCGATCCATAGCCACCGCCTTCGACAATGACGGCCATCGCCAGCTGTGGCCGTTCGAGCGGAGCAATGCACAGGAACCACGCGTCAACGCGCGGATTCTCTTCATCCATGATGGTCTCTTCATATTCACGAATGATGTTGCCCTTGTTGTCCTTTTCAACGCGGTGTCGGCTCTTTGGTTCTCCAGTTTTCAGATCATAGACAGGCACGATCTTCTGTGCCGTTCCTGTCTTGCCGCCAGTGTTGATGCCGGCCGCTTGCACGGGAGCAAAAACTCCGCGCGCTGTGCCACGGGCGCCGCCCGTCACCCGACCCATGATGCTGCGCAGTGTTGCCGCCACCTGCGGCGTCATCACTTGCTTAAACATTTCGGGCGGACGATTGAACTCAATCTTGGGTTTCATCAAACGTCCATCCATATTCGCAATCGCCGCCGCCGCCAGCGCCATTTGGAACGGAGTCATCTGGCCGGCGTATCCCTGGCCATAACCCATCAGGGCAAGATCGTATCTAGTCACCCCTTTGCCGGTGACTATTGTGGCTTCGCGCGGGGCCAGCGCGCGCTTAATGGCATCGCTGCTGGCGTTCCAAATTTCAGGTTCCTTGCGGCCGCGCAATGCTTCCGTCGGCGTGTCGTAAGTGCCAATGCCCAGCAATTGCGCCGCAACTTTCAGACGTTCGGCGCCAAGCTTCACGCCCATTTGGGCGAAGTACTGATTGCAGGAAACTTCGTAAGCGGTATCGATGCCGATGCGGCCGTGGACTTCGCCCGGTCCACCGTCATCCATAATCACGTTTGCGCCCGGCGCCGCAACATAGCCACCGCTGCTACAAGTGAACTGCGTGTTCTGCTCACCCGCGAGAAAAGCAGCCGTCATCGTCACAGTCTTGAAGGTTGAGCCGGGAATGTAATAAGCGCCAAGCGCGCGGCTCACCAGAGGACGATCGCGTTGGTTTGCTTCGAGCCTAATCCAGGTAGCTTCGTCTTCAACTTCTTTCAAGCTATAGGACGGCTCGCTATAGAGGGCCAACACTTCGCCGGTTTGCGGGTTCACGACAACAACGGCGCCGTGCTTTCCTTTCAACTGGTCCATGGCCATCTGTTGCAGATCGCGATCAATTGTTAAGCGAACGTCAGTGTTGCCTTTGATATTTATTGTCTTGCCCCGGGCAACTTCCAGCGCTTCGGGAAGGGCGCCACTTTGCGGTCCAAACAGGGCGCGTTCCAGTCCCGGATCGCCGCGATCGGAGCCAAAGATTTGCGCCATCGCCTGATCCATCGGGTAATCGCGGTAGATGTTCCCGCTGGAATCACGGCGATATAACGCCAGCGCGTTTTCAAGTTTGCCACTGCGATCCAATAGCCACCCGCGCAACGTCGATTCCGAGAGACGCCGGTTGCGCAAATCTTTGTAACCCAGTTCCTGGAACTTTTCGTTGTTTTCCGCCGCGTAGTGGGACCAATAAACGTGAAAACCAAACACACCCAACGCCAGCAGCACGAATATCCAACGCAACGCGCGCAGGCCGCGATTGGTTGAAGTTGAGCCAAGACGCCGCTTAACTGCTTTTGGAAGATCTTCCGCAACTGCCAGTGGTGTGATTACACCACGGCGCCGGTTGCGAAAAAGCGAGACCAGCAACACCAAAGCGATTAGCGACAGTCCGGCGAGATAAATCAGGGTGAGCGTAGCCGGCACTCTTTCCGGCACGGTAACCGAAGAGGCCGGGGTGGCTGATTGAAAGAGCAGGAAGAGGGTCATCGTGTTCAATGGACTGCTCTGTGCAACCTTTGTGTTCTCTGTGTCTCCGTGGTGAATTTAGTCGATGGTTAAGGCTCACCACTGAGACACAGAGTTCACAGAGAACGCACAGAGACGTTCAAAATTCAAGACTATTGTGACTCCAAAACTCATTCGCTTCGGCGAAATCTCACCTCGACGTCGCCAAAGCCCACTACGTCGCCATTCTCGATCTGCCGCGCTTCGCCGTACGAGATGCGACGGCCATTTATAAAAGTTCCGTTTGTCGATCCCGTGTCAGCGACCAGCAGTGTTCCCTGTTGATTCATCAGCAGGGTGGCATGAATTTTGGACACGCTGGTGTCGTGCAAGGCAAGCTCGTTGTCAGTCGCGCGTCCGACATTCAGACGCCGGCCTCCGGGCTTGAACACGAGCGCCACTTCACGCGTGCCGTTGCTCATGGTGACGCGAGCCACCACGCCAACGTCGGGAATCTTTGGCACTCCTTTTGGCGGCGCAGGCAAATGCTGCGCGCGCTTTTCTTCATCCTCGCGCCGTATTTTTTCTTCAAACTCGCCGAACGTCGGATCAACCGTTATACCGCTGGTAAAAATATCGACTTCGGTTTCGACTTTTACCGGCGCCAGCGTGCGATAACGATGATCATTGATGTGGTCGATGGCGGCGGCCAGGACTTCCGTTTCCAGGTCTTTGATTATTTCGGGGGGCGCTTCGGAGTGCGTGCCCCATTCGACTTTGAGTTTCAGATGATGGGGGGCTATGCGGCCACTGCGGCCTTCATCCCGCACGCGTTCATCGATCAGTTTCTTCATGCGCTCGATGAGTTGCGAAGTTGTCAGGCCGCCTTTCGGCGCGACGGTGCGTCCGAACTTGCGGTCAACGACTTCGCCCATGCTTTCCAGCACGCGCCGCATCAAACGCTCGGGCAGGGCCTCTTCGCGCTTCGTCTTCTTTGGTTGCTTGCCTTCGTCTGCCATTGTTGAAAAAAACGCAGCTCGGTCATGCTGCGCAGAAAACGAAAACTAAACTTCTAAGGGAACGAGGCTTATTCTACTTTAAACTGGGGTTTCGACAATAGCGTGGAAAATTGGTGGGACATTACTGAAATTGTGAAATAAAAATGGTGGTCGTGAGTGGCTTTGCACAGAAATGTTCGGCCGCATAAAAAGAGCGGGGGCAAGCCCTCCTTCCCAACCTCGAGCTGATCCAAGTTGAAGGTTAATCGCTGCCGGAAAGGCTTTCAACGTCAAAGCAATCGCGCAAGTCCAATAGTCTCGAGGTCGGGAAGGAGGGCTTGCCCCCGCTCTTTAGCGGGCCTAACATCGATTATCAAATCATGACGAATGGTCCAGGTTACCAGACCGTTAGCTATCTCATTTTGATTTGGTGGCGTGGTGATCTCGCTGCCGCGCAGCCTCGTAAAGCAATACGCCGGCAGCCACCGAAACATTCAAACTCTCAACCGGCTCTCGCATAGGAATTCTTGTGGCTTCGGCCGCGGCTTCGATTTCAGCCCGGGTAAGGCCGCTGGTTTCCGGACCAAGAATCAAGGCGCGTCGAATGGTCCAATCCATCTCGGTATAAACGGTAGTCGCATCGAGGTCCGCGCAAACCGTCTTGACGCCATGTTGCGAGCACCAGTCGATCACCTCTTCATAGCTGGGCCGAAACCAAATTGGCAGGCGAAACGCGGCGCCCATTGCGCCGCGTAATGCTTTGGGCGAAAACGGATCGGTAGCATTTTCAGTGGCAATGGCGCCGGTCACTCCGGTCGCTTCCGCGGTTCGCAGTATCGCTCCGACATTTACCGGATTGGTGATTCGATGCATCACCACAATCAACGGCGTTTCTTTTTGCTTATTGGTGAAATGCTCTTCGGTCATCGCCGGCCGTGCCACAAGCATGACGACGCCCTGCGGTGTTTTGCTGTAAGAAATTGAAGCAAGCAACTTCTCACTCACAATTGCGTTGCGCTCACTAGCAGTAGCAAATTTTTCAATCAACTCAGCCGGTTTGGGCTTTTGCGCAAGTTCGTGCGAAACAATGAGTGCGTGGATAGGCAGTTGCGAGTTCACTGCTTCTTCGCAAAGACGCAGGCCTTCGACGAAGATCATTTCTTCCACCTTGCCATCGCGAATCGCGCGCGCTTCGCGCAGCAGGGAATTGTCTTTACTGGTGATTCGTTCAGCCATTTATTCAACGCTACGAGCAGATGGGGACGGCGACTCAAGAAAGCAACCTCATGGTCGGGAAGGGTGGCTTTGGCACCCCAGCGCGGCTGCCGCGCCCGGGACCCCGCTTGCCCCCGCCTACGCTTGAGTGCCGCTCAAGAGCGGGGGTAAACCACCCTTTCCAACCATGAGATTATATGGCTTGAATGGCTGTCTCGTTTCTTTGTGCTTGACTTCTTTTTATTCCAGGCCGATCTCGCTTCTATTCCAGAGAGATCTCGGCCCAGATGGGCCAGTGATCGGAAACATTCAATGGTCGTGCGACTCCCCAATTCATGATCTTAAGGTCGCGATAAAAAATCCAATCTGCATGCAAACGAATTCCCGCACCACGCCAGGTCGGCGTGCCGGTGGGAATGGGCGTTTGAAATCCCCGGGCTTCCATGAAACTTCTCGTCTCTGCACATTTTCGTCGAGACAGGGTGTTGAAATCGCCAACTACCAATGTAGGTCCGGAATGTTTTTCAGCTTCTGCTGCTAACACTTCGAGCTGTTCCAGTTGTCCGCCAATCGCCGCATGCGGATCGACATGAGCGTTAAGAATTCGCAGCCTCTTGTTTCCCAGTGAAATCGTCGCGGCCATTGCAAGCCGCGGCCTCCAGGGACATTCGTGCCACGGCAAATCGATACGCGTCACCTCCTCGAGCGGATAACGACTCAGCAAAGCAATGCCGGTGTCGCCCGTGTCGTGCAACCCAATCTGTTCTTCAAAATCCAACCACCACTGCCGCGCAACCGGCGGTTGTCCGCGCGGGATGCCGGCCGGCGCATGGACCCAAAAACTTTGCAACGCTTCCGCCAGCTCGCGCGCGACGTGATGGCCTCCTGCGCGCGTGGTTTGTTTGTCTGCTTCCTGCAACGCCACCACATCCGGGAAGGGCATTAGTTTAGCTGAGTTCAGAACATTCGCGACCCTGCGAATATTTTCACCAACTTGAGAGGTGCGCTTTCCGTTGCCGCTAAGCCCGAGCTTGCGCAGCAGTCCGCTTGATATCAAAAAGCGTCCGACCGCATAGCGAATGTTGTATGATGCGATTACGAGTTGGGAACTTTCGCGGTCGCCAATTGACTGCGGCAGAGCACTACCGAACTCAAGTGTTTCAGAATCTTTCAGCGGGGGAATTGCGGTTACCATCAGAACTTATCTTTACGCGATCTGATTCCGAACGACAAATCGAAAAATGCTAACCTCCTGCTGCTATGACATTCGTCCATAACCGCAACCCAGTCCGGCAGGCGTACGCAGCAACAACCGTCAACTCTCTCTCGTCACGACACAAATATGATTCGAACTGTAATTGCTGTAATTGACGACATGTTTTTGGCCTCGAAAGTTCGGGCTACGGCCAAAGCTTTGGGAATGCTCGCTGTCTTTCCACGCGGCCTCGACTCGCTTCGGCATAGTATTGACGACGGCGTGCCTGACATTATCGTCGTCGATCTGCAACACGCAAAGCTCGACCCAATTGCCCTCGGCAGTGAGTTGAAAACTAATGAAAGACTGAAGGCCGTTCCGGTGGTTGGATTCTTTTCTCACGTTGAAGCGGAACTGCAGCGGAAAGCCGTGCAGGCGGGCTATGATCAGGTGCTGCCGCGTTCTGTGTTCTTTGGCGAACTGGCAAATGTTCTTTCGGGCGAAAGCAAGTGCGAGAGCAAGAAGGCCTAAGGCGTTTCAACCCACCGGCGCCGGCGCGATGACTTCGTGGATGGCGCGCACTTCGCTAACAAGCCGCTCATATTGATCCAATGTCAGTGCTTGCGCGCCATCGGAAAGCGCGTTGCCGGGCGAATCGTGCACTTCGACAATCAAGCCATCGGCGCCAACTGCAACACCCGCGCGCGCCAACGGAGTTACCATATAGTTCTTTCCGGTACCGTGCGACGGGTCGACTATGACCGGCAAATGTGAAATACGTCTCACCGCTGGTATCGCGGCCAGGTCCAAAGTATTTCTGGTGTGCTGGGAAAAAGTGCGTATCCCGCGCTCGCAAAGAACAACTTGATAGTTACCTTCGGCCATTATGTATTCCGCCGCCAGCAGCCATTCATCAAGCGTCGCCGACAAGCCGCGTTTAAGCAGCACCGGCAAACTGGATTTTCCCACGCGTCGCAGCAGCGTGAAGTTTTGCATACTGCGCGCGCCAATCTGAATCATGTCCGCATAGCGTTCAACCAAATCGACACTCGGTTCGTCCAATGCCTCGGTAACAATTTTCAATCCAAAGGTGTCGCGAATCTCTGCAAGAATCTTCAATCCGTCTTCGCCCAAACCCTGAAATGCATAAGGCGAAGTACGCGGCTTGAAAGCGCCACCGCGAAAAAAGCGCGCGCCGCTGCGTCGCACAACCTCGGCGACTGCGAAAGCCTGCGTGCGGCTTTCAACTGCGCAGGGACCAGCAATGATGGCCAACTCGTCACCGCCGATGGCCGCGTCGCCCACGCGCACGACTGTCTTCTCCTTGCGCATGTCGAGCGTCACCAGTTTATATGGCTTGCTGATGCGAACAGCTTCGGCGACGCCGGGAAGAGTTTCGAAATGTGAAGGATCAATAGCACCGGAATTTCCTGTTATGCCAACAGCAGTTCGGGCGGCGCCAGGCATGGGATGCGCTTTGTACCCGAGCTCTTCAATGACCTGGACCACGGCCTCCACCTGGCCGTCGGTGGCGTCAGCTTTCATTACGATCAGCATAGTTCACAGGTAACGTGAGAACAGTTTGGTTCTATAGTTTCCGATACACCTCTCGACGATGGCGCACGTAATGAATAAGCACTTGCTTGGCCCGCTGATTGACTCCATACACTACGCGATACTCCCGAACTTCAGCGCCTGTCGTGGAAAAGGATTCTCCGCCAGTAAGTCCAACCTATTAATTACGCGGGTAATCGCGGATTTCGGTAATGAACGCAAATCCTTTTCAAACGAGGGCTTGAGGATGACTTTATATGAGGCCATCCTTCTTCAGACGCCGTTTCAATTCTTCTAAGGCGATTGGCTTTTCGGCTTTGCGCTCGGCAACGACGGCGAGGTCATGGAGGTCTTCCAATAATTTCTCGTATTCTTTGAGAGACAGCAGAACCCCCGTCTTTTTTCCGGTTTCATCGATTACATACTGTGCTTGCGACATGGCCTTACTTTAACTGAAAGACAGCGAACCTAAAAGCGCGATTACCTACATCCTTTCGGGCACCCTGATTCCAAGCGTTGCCAGCGCCGCGGTCAACTGCTGCCGCGTAATATTAGCGACTGCGATCAATACCGCCTTCTTGATTTCATCTTCCTCGGCGATGATGCGATGACGGTGATAGAAGAGATTAAACGCGCGCGCAAGTGTGAATGCATACTTCGCTAAATTCGCCGGCTCAGCTGAAGCTGCGCATTGCGCGATCGCTTCTTCCAGGCGCTCGGCCAGCATGAGCAACGACCAGACTTCGGTTCCGGCCTCCCCAGCAAGAACTTCGGAAACTCTCGCTGCGGTTTGCGAATCGCCCGTCGCTTTCTGGAGCAACTCCGTCGCGGCCGCGATCGCCTTCTCATCGAGCTTGCGAAAGATCGAATTCGCCCGCACCGCTGCATACTGGCAATAAGGGCCGGTTTCGCCTTCGAAAGAAAGCGCCTCGTTGAAGTCGAATGCAATTACCGAATTGCGCGTGAACTTGAGAAGAAAATAACGCAAGGCTCCGACAGCTATTTCATGTGCAGTTGCGCTTCGCTCGTCCGCCGACAATTCAGGATGCCGCGCCTCGACTTCCTTCAGCGCATCCTTTTCCAAACGATCGATCAGATCGTCGGCTTTCACGCCCAGACCTTTCCGCCCACTCATTTCGATGTAAGGACGCGCGCGATCCTCTTCGCTCAATTCAATTCCCAACTCTTCGCAAGCCGCAGGAGACAACGCCACCATCTCGTAGCCAAAATGAACGCTTGCGTCTGCGCCGATTTCGGGCACGAGCGCAACGACACCGCGCGCCACAATTTCCTGCGGATACGCCTGGCGGGAATCGATTACGTTATAGACCTTCACGCCGCCGCCGAAATTGGGCCGCGGCAATTCGGGAAGGATCTCAGCGTTGGATTCCGTAGTAGTAACCCAGGCGACGTGCCCATCCGGATAAGAACGAAAAGGCTTGTAGTTGAAATCCAAACCGAGCTGGCCCAGCTTCCACAATTGATAAGCGATGTCCTTGCCGGTGTAGGTTACTGTGCCGTTTGAGCGCACGATTATCTTGTCCGATTCATGTTCGTCAGTGCCGGTGTGCGATTCAAACGGCATCACCCAACAACCCGCGTGCTTGCCCTGTGATTCGAAGCGGATAACGCCAGCGCTCTTCATCAGCTCAAAGGCGCGATCCCAAAAATGTAGATGAAGAATGTCTGATTCGCGCGCCAGCAAGTCGTAACGAATGTCGAGCCGCTCCATCGTGTCGAGTATGCGTTCGACATTGCGCGTGGCGACGTAATCCGCCAGCTCGGCTGTTGGGTTGTTTCCCGCCTCGATCGCGTGCAGCACGTCGCTGCGCAACTCGAGTCGTGCTGAATTTGTTTCTTCATCGGCGCCTTCGCGATAAAACACTCCGACACGCGTGTACAGGTCCCAGCAGTAATAATCAAACGGAACATTTGCGGGCAGCGAACTATCCAGCGCTTTGATTTGTTCGAGCGTCATTTTCTCGAGCTCGGTAAAGCCGACAACGACGTCCGCCACCTGGACGCCGGTATTGTCGATGTAGTTTTGCACCTCAACGCGCTCGCCCGCGGCTTTGAGCACGCGAACAAAAGTGTCACCGAGCACGGCGTTGCGAACGTGCCCAATGTGCGCTGCCTTGTTCGGATTGATGCTGGTGTGCTCAACCATCTTTTTCGGACGATCTGGTACAGATGAGGTTACCTCGGTGGCAGCATTCTGTTTTCCTGCGAACAGCGAAAGCAGTTTGGCGCGATCAAAGAAGATGTTGACGTAACCGGCGCCCGCAACTTCGACGCGGGCGACTTCCGCGGACGCTTCCAATTTTGCCTTCAACTGTTCGGCAATTGTGCGCGGTGGGACCTTTGCGCCGGTGCCTTGCTTAATGAGTTTCGCAAGTTCAAATGAAACCGGGAACGCAAGATCGCCAAGCTCAGGGCGCGGCGGTGTCTCAGCGCCGACCTGGTCGAGTTCGACGCCGAACAGCTCCAGCGCCGCGCTTTGAACGAGTCCCTTTAGTTGATCCTGAAGCTGTAGAAGAGCCACTTGATTCCTGATCTGAAAATTTGATTGTCCGGAAAAGCGGAAATTATAGCTTAGCGGGTTTCCAATCCGCTATTGCGGGGCATCGGGAAAAATGATTGAGGACTAGCAACGACAAGCAACTCGCTTCGTCACCCGGTTGACCCTTGAACGGGGCAAAGCCTTGTATACTCATCGCTTTTGGCGTTTTCTGACCACGCTCTGTTACCATCGCTCGTAAACCGTAAATAGGAGATTCGCAATCGGTCGGTTCCATTTACGATTCACGATTCACGCTCTTATGAAGACTCTCTATTTCGATTGTTTTGCCGGGGCCAGCGGCGACATGATCCTCGGCGCAATGGTTGCCGCAGGTGTCAGCCCGCAAGAGTTGAATGATCAACTTTCGCTCCTGGGCGTTTCAGGGTATGCCATCAATTTTGAAACAGTGAATCGTTCAGGGATTAGCGCCACTTACGCTCGCGTGCAGACTGCGCCCGAACAGGCCCATCGCCACCTGTCAGACATCCTGAAAATTATTTACGACTCGCGTTTGTCCGGGAGCGTCAAGGACCGCGCCGCTGAAATATTTGCTCGTCTTGCTGAAGCCGAGGCCCGCGTGCATAACGAGCGCATTGAAAAAATTCACTTTCATGAGGTCGGTGCGCTTGATGCCATTATCGATGTTGTAGGCGCCGCGATATGTTTTGACTTGCTCGGCATTGAACATTTCGTTTCTTCGGCGTTCCACGTCGGCAGCGGCATGATTGATATGGCCCATGGCCGTTTTCCAGTGCCACCGCCGGCGGTGACGGAATTGTTGAAAGGCGCACCTTTTTATTCGACTGACGTTAAGGGGGAACTGCTGACGCCGACGGGCGCTGCAATCATCACCACCGTGTGTTCGGAATTCGGCGCGCTACCGCAGCTGAAACTTGAACATACGGGCTATGGCGCCGGAACGCGCGAATATGAAAAATTTCCGAACGTCCTGCGCGTCTTTGTTGGCGAAACAGTAGACGCACAGCGTGACGACGTGAAATTGTGGATGGTGGAAACAAATGTGGATGACATGTCGCCGCAAGTGTTCGGTCACGTGATGGAGCGAGCGTTGGAATCAGGGGCGCTGGATTGCTATTTCACGCCAATCCAGATGAAGAAGAACCGTCCCGGAGTTCTGTTGTCAATCCTCTGTCGCGAAGACGAGCGCGAAAAGTTTATGGATCTCCTTTTTTCCGAGACGACAACATTAGGCATTCGCAGCTACCAGGTTGAGCGCCGCGCCCTTGAGCGTCACACAGTGCGAGTGGAAACGCAGTATGGACCGATTGATGTTAAAGTAGCGCAAGTCAACGGCCATATTGTTAAGGAGATGCCGGAGTACGAGCAATGCCGGCAAGCGGCGCGCAACGCGAATGTGCCGCTGCGGATCGTAGAAGAGGCGGCGCGAAATGCCTTCGCCGAAACCGCTAAATAGTGGAAGACAGAGCGGGGGCCATGCCCGCCTTCCCGACCATGAGCCTTCGATGTGGCCGTTTACGCTTTCATTGAAAGGCTTTCGCACGCGAAGCCGAAAACGAGATAAATAATCTCTCAGGTTGGGAAGGTGGGTTTACCCCCGCCCTTACGTAGCAAAAGATGGCGACAAAGCTTACAGGTCAGGCGGCCAACGACACCTCCCAGCAGAACGAACGTCCTGCTGTCGATCTTGATCTGATAGCGCAAGGAGTGCGCATGATTCTTGAGGGTCTAGGCGAAGATGCGGATCGCCCGGGTTTGCAGGAAACACCCAGGCGCGTCGCCGAGATGTATGCCGAGCTTACATCGGGCATGCGCGAAGATCCGGCACAGCACATCGTGCCTTTGCCCGGGGATAAACACGATGAGATGGTGATCGTAAAAGACATCAGTATTGCCTCGATGTGCGAACATCATCTGGCGCCTTTCGTCGGCAAGTGTCATATCGCATACATTCCGCGCGACGGACGCATCCTGGGAATCTCGAAACTGGCACGTCTGGCTGAAACGTTCTCGCGTCGGCTGCAACTTCAGGAACGTTTAACTACCGACATCGCGAACACATTATTCGAAGGTTTGAAGCCAATTGGCGTGATGGTGGTGATCGAGGCAGCGCACACGTGCATGACCCTGCGTGGCGTGAGAAAAGCCGACGCCAAGACAGTTACTTCGGCGGTACTCGGCGGCTTTCGCACCGACCCGCGCACGCGCGCCGAAGCGATGGCTCTTATTACAGGCAAGGAGTGAGAGGAAGAAGATGAAAAGACTAGCTTTAAGTTTTCATAGTGTAATCGTTGCCACAGTGATCAGCGCATTGGCCGTCAGCGGCTACGCGCAATCCCGCGGACAAATGAAGATCGCTCTCAATGAGGATTCAATGCGCGCCCACACCAGGTACTTAGCCAGCGACTTGTTGGAAGGTCGCGGCACCGGCGCGCGCGGTGGCGAACTCGCCGCCAGCTATATTGCGGCGCAAATGGAAGCACTGGGATTGAAAGGCGCGGGCGCGAATGGCAGTTTCTTTCAACCGGTTTCGCTCGTCGGAGTGAAAGCCGATCCTAATACGAAACTGGTTGTTTCGGGACGAAACGGTAAAGAGACTTTCAAGTTTGCCGACGATTATGTCGCGTTCACCGGTGCTCAAACCGAAGACGTCGATGTCGATTCGGATTTGGTTTTCGTCGGCTATGGCATCAGCGCTCCGGAACAGAAGTGGAACGACTACAAAGGCGAAGCAGCGGATTATCGTGGCAAGATCTTGGTGATGCTGGTGAACGATCCGCCAGCCACCGCAGCCGAGCCCAATCTTTTCGGCGGCAGAGCGCTGACGTATTACGGCCGCTGGACATACAAGTTTGAAGAAGCCGCTCGTCGCGGCGCTGCGGGCGTGATTCTTCTGCACACCGACGAATCCGCTGGTTATCCCTGGAGCGTGGTGCGCACGTCTAATGGCTCTTGGCGTTTCGATATTGCCCGCACGGCCGGCGATGCCACACCGTTCTTGAATATGCGTTCGTGGGTAACCAACGATACCGCGCAAAAGATCATGAAGCTCGCTGGTTACGACCTTGGCGATATGCGCACGAAAGCGGCCTCGCGCGATTTTCAACCGGTCAAACTGAATCTCAAGGGAAAGATAAACCTGAAGAGCGAACTAAAACGCGTCGCGGCGCCAAACGTTGTGGGCATCCTGCCGGGACGCGATCCGAAATTGCGCGACGAGTATGTTGTCTATTCCGCGCATTGGGACCACTTTGGAATTGGCGCTCCTGACAAAACCGGCGACACGATTTACAACGGCGCGGTGGACAACGCTACCGGTTGCGCGGCGATACTGGCAATCGCGGAGGCGCTAGCCAAGCTGCCACCGGCGCAGCGACCACGTCGTTCAAGTTTGTTTCTGTTTCCTACCGCGGAAGAGCAGGGGCTGCTGGGCGCTGAATGGTATTCCAGACATCCGGTGGTGCCGGTTGAGAAAACTGCTGCCGACGTGAACCTCGATTCGATGAACATGCTCGGGGTAGCTCGCGATTTCACACCGTTGGGCGCTGAGCGTTCCAGTCTTGAAGCGGTGGTCCAGGCTGTGGCGCGCGAACGAGGATTGCGCATCTCGCCGGATTCGCGACCGGAGCAAGGTTCATTCTACCGATCCGATCACTTTCCGTTTGCAAAAGTCGGCGTGCCGTCGATTAGTTTGAAAGCGGGCGATGACTTGGTGGGGCATCCAAAAGGTTGGGGCGAGCAGCAGTTCAACGCATACAACACGCAGCACTATCATCAGCCGTCAGATGAATTCGATCCCAACTGGAACTATCAGGGCATGATTCAGGAGACTGAGATCGCGCTGGCGATTGGAATGCGCATCGCTAACGATCCGGCGATGCCACGGTTTAAACCGACTGATGAGTTTGCCAAGAACAGCAAGCGATGACTCGCGTAGACGGTTTTGGTGATGCGCGAATAAAACTAGATTTACCATTTACCATTTTTTATTTCTTATTTTCCATTGCCGATTAGTAGAAGACGGACCATGACGTTGAATTAGGAGGTAACAAATAGTTAGCTCTAAGCCTGTAAATGCCTATAGCAAAACGACAACAAAGTAAGTTTCCGCTGTTACTGCAAACGAATAAAAAATAAGAAATGAAAACTGGTAAATGGTAAATTCTGTTCAATCTCGCTCCTTTCGCGTGATTCAGCCCAGCGATGAAAACCTTCTACGTAACAACCCCCATCTACTACGCCAACAGCCTGCCGCATCTTGGCCATCTCTACACGATGATTGTGGCCGACACGATCGCGCGTCACAAACGCCAGCAGGGAATTGAAACGTTCTTTCTCACCGGCACCGACGAACACGGTATCAACATCGAGCGCGCTGCCCAGCGGAATAATCGAACGCCCAAAGAGCAAGCCGATTACGTTGTCAGTTACTTCAAGAAGATGACGGCCCAGTTTGGTCTGGATACAGAACACTGCGGCTACGACATTTTCATGCGCACCAGCGAGCCTTTTCACTACGAGGGTGTGAGCGAGTTTTGGCGGCGCGCTGCCCGAGCGAAAACGCCCAAGGGTAATGACGCGATTTACAAGGGTCACTATGCGGGCTGGTTTTGCGCGGCCTGCGCTGCCTATAAGACCGAAGATGAATATGCAAAGCCCCGGAACGCCGGGGACCCGCCAACCTGTCTGATCCACGACCTGGCGCTCGATCGTATTTCCGAGGATAGTTATTTCTTTCGACTGTCCGACTATGGCGATGCGTTGCTGGAGCTTTACGAATCACGCCCCGATTTTGTGCAACCGGAAACGCGGAAGAATGAAGTCACCAGCTTTGTGCGCGGCGGACTACAAGATCTTTCGGTCAGCCGTTTGCAGAGTTCGGTGAGTTGGGGTGTGCCCGTGCCGGACGATCCTGACCACACAATGTATGTTTGGTTTGATGCGCTTACGAACTACATCACCGCGATTGGTTTTGGCAACGAGCAACAGAATCGTGCCGTCGGTTTTGAAAAATTCTGGCCGGCACTGCATCTGGTTGGTAAAGACATTCTGCGCTTCCATGCTGTCTATTGGCCCGCCTTCCTGATGGCGGCGGGCGTCGAACAACCGCGCGGCATTGTGGCGCATGGCATGTGGCTCGATCCGAACGGCAGAAAAATGTCCAAGACGTTAGGTAACACGATCGAGCTGGACGTGCTTGGCAAATATTTTTCAGTGGATGCGATTCGTTATTTTTGTTTACGCGAAATGGTGTTCGGCCAGGATGGGCGCTTTGGTTATGAAGCAGTGATCGATCGCGCCAACAGTGATTTGGCCGGCGGACTGGGCAATCTTTCCAGCCGCACGTTGACGATGATTACGCGTTACAACAGCGGCCGCGTGCCTTCAGGTGTGATCTCGGAAGATAAACTGCTGCTGGCAAAACGCGCCGGCGTGGACACCGACGCCACCACAATTGCGGGCTTCATCGAGCACGCGCGCGTACAATATCTGCAGCATCTTGAAACCTATTCATTTAGTCGCGCGCTGGAAACAGCCTGGTCCATTGTCGCGCGCGTCGACAAAATGATCAGCAAAGCGAAGCCCTGGGAGCTCGCCAAAGATATCAACCAAACTCAGACCCTGGGTGCGGTATTGTATCGCGCCGCGGAAACGCTGCGTTGGTTATGCGTCATGCTCTATCCGGTGATGCCGGCGGCAACGCTGGAAATTTGGCGACAGCTGAATCTCAGCGAGAAGCTACCCGAGCTGGATCCGGCAAAACTTAAATGGGGTGAACTCAAGGAAGAGGCGCCAATCGGCGAAGTAAAACCGATCTTCCCGCGCATCGATAAAGCAAAAACCATGGACGAGATAAATCGAAAGTCAGAGGTCGGAAGTCAGAAGTCAGAAGTCGGAAGGCAAGGGTCAGAAACGCATTCCGGCCAACATGCAACGGAAGCGGATGCGGTTCCAGGTGCTTCGCAAGCAGAAACCAAACCGGCTGCGCCACAACACGGCGCGACGGAAGCCGATGCCGTACCGGGCGCAGAAGGCCTCGCGAACTTAATCGATATCACCGACTTCACCAAAGTGGAACTTCGTGTGGGCCAGGTCTTAACAGCAGCGCGCATTCCAAAATCCGATAAGCTGCTGCTGTTGAGCGTGGACATTGGAGAACAGCAGCCGCGCCAGATTCTGGCGGGGATCGCGGAGCATTACACGCCGGAAGAGCTGACGGGGCGCAAGATTGCGGTCGTTGCCAACCTCAAACCACGAAAAATGCGCGGCCATGAATCGCAAGGTATGTTGCTCGCTGCATCGGTTGGCGACGGCGACAAACCCGTGCTTGCTACCTTTGTTGATGATGTTCCCAACGGCGCCCGTCTGAAGTAACCATGGGTGTTTCTAGTTTGTCTTTCTCTCACTAATGGTGGCGAGTAGTTAAAGAAACACGCGATTTTTGCCCTCGCCTGGATTATTATCTTCGCAAACAGAACTCAACTGGACTCATCATTTACTCAAACCTCAAGGAGAAAACGTCATGAACAAAATCGCAAACATCGTCGCGACTCTTCGCTACGGTGGCAGCGTTGCTTCGTCGGAGTTCAACGATCTGCCCGCCGTTCACGCGAACGCGGCGCCTTCAATTGAAAACTGGCAAATGAATTTTGCAGGAGGCACGCTCAGTGGCTCGTGCCAGATCACTTCGGACCGGCCGATCACAGGCGCCGGGCTGCTTGCCTACTCAGAAGACGGTGTCACATTTTACTTCGGGACTTATTGCTCGATGACTGATGCCAAAAACCAAACCAACGACACCCTGGCGCTGCCGACGGCGAGTACTGCGCTCTTCAACCCGGACACCAACGGGCGCAATGTCATGGGGATAGTTTACGGCGAATTGGTCGGCACGGATGGAAAACTAATCCCATTCAGTCAACAACAGAACTTCACTGTTTGAAGAACTTTGAGATATCCGCAGATTACAAAGATTCCGCCGATTCTGTAAAAGCAGATGTGTTTCCGTCTTTTTGATCGGTGTAATCGTCGTAATCTGAGGATTTAGTTCATACCAACCGAGCGCATTGCGCCGCCGCCAACCACCGAGTCATCTAACAACCATTTCTTATTGGCTGGCGCTGACGGAGCGGAATAAAGTAACTTGCCGACCTGATGTTCATTGATTCGCACGCACACATTGATGGGCCGGAGTTTGACGCGGATCGTGATGAAGTCATCCAACGTGCGCGCGACGCTGGGGTTTCTGTGATTCTCAACGTCGGTACGGGCGATCCGAACAGCGGCGCACTCGAGCGGTCGGTTGATCTGACATCGCGCAGCGGAAATGTTTATGGGGCGGTCGGCACACATCCTCATGATGCACGTCTCTACGACAACTCGGCTGAAGACAAAATCAGAAAACTCATCAATGATCATTCACGCGTTATCGCTTGGGGTGAGATCGGCCTCGACTTTCACTACGACAACTCGCCTCGTGAGGTGCAGCTAGACGTTTTCCGCCGGCAATTAAGGTCCGCGCGCGGATTGAAAGTTCCGGTGATCGTTCACACACGCGAGGCGGAAGTCGAAACGATTGAAGCGCTGCGAACAGAATGGTTCGGCCCGGGATTGGCTGGCATCATGCATTGCTTCAGCGGCAGTCAGTGGCTGGCGGAGCAGGCAATCGAACTGGGAATGCTAATTTCCTTTTCCGGAATCCTTACGTTCAAGAAGGCAGATGACTTGCGCGCCATTGCGCGACGTGTTCCGCTGGATCAGTTACTTATTGAAACTGACTGTCCTTACCTGACGCCCGTACCCTATCGCGGAAAACGAAACGAGCCAGCCTATGTGGTTGAAGTGGCGCGGTGCCTCGCAGAATTGCGTGAAATTAGCCTGGATGAGATTGCTAATATTACTACCGCGAATTTCACTCGCTTGTTCGGATTGCCTACCCCTCTCTCCTAGCGACAACTTTCACATGCTCGCCGTTTGATGTTATTCTCAAAGGCCAAACAATCTTCCATTTTGATCGGCGTTATTGAGCACTTAAGACCGCAATGGCCCAGCAAAATTCTTTCGACATCGTATCGCAGGTGGATCGCGCCGAAGTAACGAACGCGATTCAGCAAACCATCAAGGAGGTTCGCCAGCGCTTTGACTTCAAAGGCAGCACTGCGACCGTTGTCCTTGAAAAGGACGAGTTGATACTTAGCGCCGAAGACGAAACCAAGCTGCGGAATATGAATGACATCCTGCAGCAGAAGCTGGTGCGACGCAGCGTGCCGCTCAAGGCTTTGAGTTACGGCACGGTCGATCCGGCAGCGGGCGGCAGCGTAAGGCAACGAGCGCAGATTCAGCAGGGCATCCCGCAGGAGAAAGCCAAGGAAGTTGTAAAGTTCATCAAAGATTCGAAAGCGAAAGTTCAGGCATCGATTCAGGGTGATGTGGTGCGCGTTTCGGGTAAGGATCGCGACACCCTGCAGGACATTATTGCCAAACTCAAAGCGAAAGATTTTGGCATCGACATGCAATTTTCAAATTACCGGACAAACTGATCCAAGCTATCGCCGCCAGCATTCAATACCAATGCACGCAACCGAACAAAGCGCAGTACTTGAAGAGGCCAGGCTTTCGGCAAAGCGCATCTTCACGCTTATAGAGGCCGACCTGTTGCAGGTTGAGACGGAGTTTGAACGACAGGCGCAATCCAATGTTCAGGTGATTGCGTATCTGGGTGACTACCTGCGCGAGTCAGGCGGCAAACGCGTCAGGCCGGCGCTTACGATTCTTTCCAACTACGCAGTTGGTGGCGATGGCTCGCGTTACAACTCCATTCGCATGGCAACGGTGATGGAGTTTTTGCACACAGCGACGCTGGTCCATGACGACATCATTGACAAAGCCGACACGCGCCGGAATCGCCCTACGGTTAACGCCCTTTATGGAAATGAAACTGCGGTGCTAATGGGCGACTGGCTTTACATGTCTGCTTTTGAAACCAGCCTCGCCGAGCGATCGTTACCCATTCTCGACATTCTGACGCGCGTCACCCGTAAGATGACTGAAGGCGAATTGCTTCAGTTGACGACCTTGAATCGCACCGATGTTTCTGAACAGCACTACCTCGACGTCATCCAACGGAAGACCGCGTATCTCTTCAGCGCCTGCTGCGAAGTGGGCGGCATACTCGGCAACGCCAGCGAACTCGAGCAGAAAGCGCTGGCCGATTATGGCTTTAATTTGGGCCTCGCATTCCAGTTAACGGATGACTTGTTGGACTTCACCTCGAGCGATGACACGCTGGGGAAGGGAGTTGGCGTCGACCTGCTGGGCGGCAAAGTAACCCTGCCCTTGATCTACTTGGTGGCCGCGGATTCTTCAGCGCGCGATTTAGTCGATACCGTTATGACTGACGGAAACTATGAGCAGGTTGAGCGACAACGATTGTTCGCAGCGATGGAGCGCGTTGGCGCCCTCGACCGCGCCAGAAGTCGCGCGGACGAGTTTGCTGAAGCGGCGCGACGTGCGATCGGAAAGCTGCCGGCTTCTGAGTATTCACAGGCTCTGGAGTCAATTCCTACCTATGTTCTGGACCGCGACCGCTAGGCGCGGGCACGAGAGTATTGTGCAAACCTGTAAATCCCTTTAAGATTTGTTGAATGATTGATCGGCCCAGCGAGAATCTGCTTTCCCGGTTAGAACAAAGCCTGCGCCAGTCGCGGGCCGCGCGTATGCACCTGGCCGCGCGGCTGCGGGAGCTGGAAGCTGAAGCGGACAGTGTGCGCGCCGAATTGGCCGAAATGGACACGCTTGCCAGTCAAACTGAAGCGGCTATTTACCGCCTGTTGTCGTCGGTGCTGGCTTCAAGCAATATTTCGGCTGGGTTGCCATCCGATGCTGAGTTGGAAGCAGCAATGCGACAGGCACCGGCGCATTCGCGCATGCCGTTGGCGCATGAAGTCACTCGTCAGGCGATTCCTTCGCTGCGCCCAAACACAGAAGCGCTTAGCGATCGGTTTGCCGATCGCACGATTCCCCAGGCAGTAACGCTGTTACTGCGGGAAGAAGGTGGCGCTCTGCACGTGAATGAAGTCTACAATCGCCTGCTTGAAGGTGGCTTCCGCTTCACCGGCCAGAATCCCACTATCAGTATCGCCGTCTCACTCAATCGGAACACGCGATTCCGCAAAGTTGCGCCGGGCACGTTCGATCTCATGATCCGCGACGCGTCTAAAGCTTCATAGCGAGTGGTTTCCCACGAACCAAAGCAAAAAGATTTACCACTTCTCATTTTTCATTTGCCATTTTCTATTTGCTCCCACCAACGGTCCACATCCCTGGCACGCGACCTCCAATGGCCAATGAGAAATGAAAAATGATATATGGAAAATCTGCTAGCTCAGTCTCGTTGGTAGCGAGTCCAGCCTAGGGCTGTCTTGGCGTTGTCCCAGCGCGCGAATACAATGCCTTCATGCGCGCAATGATTCTTTCTGCCGGCTACGGCACACGACTGTGGCCGCTGACGGAAGATCGCACCAAGCCTGCCATTCCAATCCTCGGGAAGCCACTCGTCGGCTACGTCGCTGAATATCTCTCTCGTTATGGCTGCGATGAGATAGTCGTCAATCTTCATCATCGGCCTGAGTCAGTGCGCCGCGCGCTGGGCGACGGCAGCAGGTTTGGAGTGCGGTTGCATTACGTTGAAGAACCGGAAATCCTGGGCACGGGCGGTGGAATCGAGAACGCACGCGCGCTGCTTGAGGGTGAGAGTTTCATCGCGGTCAATGGAAAGATAATCACCGACATTGATTTGAATGCTGCGTTGGAGACACATCGCCGCGCGCAGGCGCTGGCTACGCTGGTTGTCTTGCCTAATCTTTCGTGCGAACGTTTTTCGATGGTGAAAGCAAAAGATGGAATGTTACAGGGCTTTGGTGGCATGCCTATAAAAGACGATTTCGTTGGTAAAGAGCCGCCGCTCATGTTCACCGGTATTCAGATACTTGAGCCGGCAATCTTTGACTACATTCCGCGCGGCGTATTTTCGCATTCGACTACAGATGTCTATCCGCAAGCCGTGGCAAAAGGCGAACCCCTTGCTGTTCATGTCGCCCAGGGAAACTGGTTTGAGCTCTCCACGATACAACGCTATCTCGATATTAGTTTGCAGTTGTTGTCGGAAACGGGCGCCGACATCAGCACGGGAGACGGCTGCAGCATCTCGATGTCCGCCAAAGTAAATGAAGCAATATTATGGGATAACGTAATCGTAGAAGATGGCGCCCGCGTAAGGCGCGCGATTCTTGCAGATAATGTTCGCATTCCCGCCGGCGCAGTCATTGAAAACGCGGCTGTTGTGTGTGCTTCGTTGGTCGAGGGGAAAGAACGTCCGCCCAAGGCTTTGAAGGGTGAGATTCGCGGCGACAATTTTGTTGTGTCTTTAGCTGAGTGATACAATCACGCGAAATTCTGAAGCAAAATGGCGGGACTGAGGCTGGTCCCGACAACGTTTAATTGATTGAGCACCCCCGTTTCCCCAAAATGAGCTCAGCAAAACAGGTCACTGTGAACGCTTTTGAAGTTTCCCCGTCTGAGCGTCTGCTGCGTTTTCTGGAACGGCAAGGTGCTGCCGGCAACTCGGTCGTGCCGCTGACTCCTGATGCGTCAACGCGCAACTACTTTCGCCTTCCGTGGAAGCAGGGCACGGCCGTCGCTGCCGTTTATCCCGAGCCCTTCGATGCGGACGTGCATCCTTACCTCGATGTGAGCCGCCTGTTTCTTCAGAACGGTATTCCGGTGCCGGAGATCTATTGCGTTGATGGCACGCAAGGCATCATCGTGCAGGAAGACCTTGGGGATCGACCGCTGTTTCGGGTCTATGACGAGGCGCCCGCAGACGAATGTGACGAGTACAAAGAACGCGCAGTTAATCTGATCGCACAAATTCAGAAAACGACCGCCAGCGCTTATGAGCAACAATCGATCGCCAGTCGACTCGCGTTTGACGAGGCAAAGCTTTCCTGGGAATTCGATTTTTTCCTCGAGCACTATTTCGGCAGCCTGCGTCACGAAACTTTGCGGCACGCTGAGGCCGCAGAACTCAAGGCAGAACTGAACGATATCTCGGCTGAGCTCGCAGCGCGGCCGCGCGTGCTTTGTCATCGCGACTTTCATGCGGCAAACCTCATGGTTGATGGCGACGACCGCTTGCGCGTCGTGGATCACCAGGATGCGCGGATGGGCCCGGTTACCTACGATCTTGTTTCATTCCTGCTCGACCGTCGAGCTGAGCTGCCGTCGCTCGCTGAATTGCGCGCTTACAGATTGTTCCTTTTGGAAGAGCGGCGCTTGCTGGGGCTGGACGCGCTTGACCCTGATGAATTCGCTCGCGAGTTCCGTTTGATGACGATCCAGCGCGGCCTGAAAGCAATCGGCACGTTCTCGTATCAAACGGCGGTGTGTGGCCGCGGCGCGACGTATGAGAGATTTATTCAGCGAACTTTCTGCATTGTGCTTCAGGCGGCTGACTGGCTTGATAGATTTCCAGTGCTGCGACGCATAATACGAGAGAGACTAAACACGAACTAATTAGGCGGATTGAAAAGCTAAATGGTTACCGAATCAACATCATTGGAAAAAGTCACCGCGGACCGGGTTTTCATCAACCAGCTTTCGCAGCACGTTGGTCAGGAAGTTACCATTAAGGGCTGGCTCTATAACTTGCGTTCGAGCGGCAAAATACTTTTCCCGCAACTGCGAGACGGCACGGGCGTAGTCCAGAGTGTAGCGCTGAAGAATTCCCTCACCCCCGAAGTATGGGATGCGTTGAAAGGTCTGGGTCAGGAGTCAGCGCTCGCAATTCGCGGCACCGTGCGCGCGGATGCGCGCGCGCCCGGTGGCTACGAGATTGACTTAATTGACGCCCGGATTTACAGCGAGGTTCACGATTATCCAATCACGCCAAAGGAACACGGTACCGAGTTTCTGATGGACCATCGCCATCTTTGGCTGCGGTCGCGCCGGCAGCACGCAATTCTGAAAGTGCGCCATACCGTAGTTAAAGCCGTTCGCGACTTTTTCGACAACGATGGTTTTACGCTTGCTGATGCTCCAATTTTTACCCCGGCCGCTTGCGAAGGCACGACCACGCTTTTTGAAGTGGACTACTTTGACGGCGAAAAGGCTTACCTGACGCAATCGGGCCAGCTTTATAACGAAGCGACGGCGGCGGCGTTTGGCAAGGTTTATTGTTTCGGACCCACTTTTCGCGCGGAGAAATCGAAGACGCGTCGCCATCTGACTGAGTTCTGGATGGTTGAGCCAGAGATGGCTTACGCAACGCTTGATGATGTAATGACGTTGGCGGAAAGAATGCTGGCCTACATCGCCGGGCGCGTGTTGGAAGATCGCGCTGAAGAATTAAAGGTGCTGGAACGCGACACGGCCAAGCTCGAATCGATTGTGCCGCCTTTTCCGCGGCTGCATTACGACGACGCGGTAAAGATGCTGCATGAAGGCCACGAGAAAGGTTTGCTTGAAACGCGTTTTGAATGGGGCGGCGATTTTGGCGCGCCCGACGAAACCTTTATCTCTTCGCATTACGATAAGCCGGTGATGGTCCATCATTATCCGGCGGAAGTGAAAGCGTTTTACATGGCGCGCGATCCGGAACGAAACGAATTGGCCCTGGGTGTGGATGTGCTGGCGCCGGAGGGTTATGGCGAAGTTATCGGCGGCGGTGAGCGCGCAACTTCGCTCGAGTTTCTCAAGGAACAGATAGCCTTACATGAATTGCCGCAGGAAGCTTTCGAATGGTATCTCGACCTGCGTCGTTATGGCAGTGTTCCTCACGCGGGTTTCGGCATGGGCATCGAACGTTGCACTGCCTGGATGTGCGGCATCGAGCACGTTAGAGAAACGATCCCGTTTCCACGCATGCTGTATCGCTTGCGGCCTTAAGCGTTAGGTAAACTTCATTCGCACCAGCGCCCTTCTGGCTGAGATTCGATAAGACACTCAATGAACCAACGCTTGCGTTTAGAATTCAACGACTGGGCCAAAGCGGGGCGTGGCTCGAGCATGGAGCGTGGCCATCGCCCTGTCGGCGAACAGGCAATCCGGTTATTGGAAATTCCGGACGACGGCCGCGTGCTCGATATCGGTTGCGGCAACGGCTGGGCAACGCGTCTGATGGCCGAGCAGTCGCCGCATGGTCGCGTCGTTGGAATCGATATTTCCGACGAAATGGTTGATCTCGCGCGCGAGTCTTCCGGATCGTTCTCCAATGTGGAGTTTCGCGAGGCGAGCGCGGAAAAACTCTCCTTTGCCGAAGCGGAATTCACGCACGCGTTTTCGATGGAGTCGCTTTATTATTATGGCGACATTTTGCGAGCGTTGCAGGAGATTCGCAGAGTCCTGAAGCCCGCTGGCAAGTTCGCTTGCGTGGTCGATCTTTACCAGGAAAACCGAGCCTCCCATCAGTGGATTCCCCAACTAAAAGTCCCGGTACAACTCTTAAGCGTTGCCGAGTATCGTTCGCTGTTCGAAACGGCAGGGTTTGTTAACGTGCGGGACCAGCGCCTTTATGATCCGACTCCGGTTCCTGAAGATTATGCGGGCGGGAGTTTCAAAACTCGTGAAGACTTTCTTGAGTACCGGGCAGCGGGCTCGCTGCTAATCACCGGCGAGGTAGCGGCATGAGCGATGGCATCGAACGCATTGTCACGATTTTCGGTGGCGCCAAGTGCGACGAGTCGGACGCCGAGTACGCGCAAGCTCGACGAGTCGGGGAACTCCTGGCGGATGCCGGCTATACGATTTGCACCGGCGGCTATCTCGGCGTGATGGAAGCCGCCAGCCGCGGCGCTCACGAACGCGGCGGTCGCGTGCTCGGCATCACCATGAATCAGTTCAAGGCAGAGCCGAACCGGTTTCTTACCGACAAAGTTGCGACCGCGCATTTTTACGAAAGACTACAATTGCTCATTACGCGTTCGGTTGGCTTTATCGCCATTCGTGGCGGCATGGGAACAGTGACAGAGTTGTCGTTGGTCTGGAACAAGATTCAAACGCGCGTAATTGGTCCGCGGCCGCTGGTCCTGCTCGGCGACTGTTGGCCGCCGATTGTGCGTGAATGGCAGAAGCATTTGGTAGTGAGTGATAAAGATGTTGCGCTTCTCGATTTTGCGAAGTCACCGGAGGAGGCGATAGCAATTATTAATGAGAAATCTCAAGGAGTAGTTTTATGAACTGTCCAACGTGTGGCGCCGCGATGCTTCCCGGCGCCGTGTTTTGCGGCGGCTGTGGATATCGCCTATCGCCGGCTGATGCCGGCGCCGCCGTGGCGTCTCAGAACACGGCCCAGGCACACGGTATTCATATCGATGAGGACTCAAAAGGCCAGGGCGGTGGTTATAGATATGAAGTATTACATCAACCCGCGTTCTCCCTGGCTGTTATTCAACTTCAAGCTGAACAGTCGATCCAGGCCGAGGCGGGTGCCATGGTATCCATGTCTGCGAACATCGAGCTGCAATCTCAAATGAAAGGCGGACTGTTCGGTGCTATCAAACGCGCGGCTGGGGGCGAGTCGGCATTCGTCTCCACTTTTACGGCACGCGGCGGTCCGGGCGAAGTAACCTTCGCCCCCGGTACTCCCGGAGATATCGCCGCCATCGAACTCAACAACCAATCATTCTTTGTGCAATCAAGTTCCTACCTTGCCGGCGATGCAAGCCTGACGGTCGATACAAAGTGGGGCGGCGCGAAATCGTTTTTTGGTGGCGAGGGATTATTCGTGATGCTGGTCCAGGGGCGCGGTCTGTTATTGGTTTCATCTTTTGGTGCTATTCATCGAAAGGTTTTGCAAGCCGGCGAACGATACGTGGTAGATACAGGCCACCTCGTAGCCTGGGAAGGAACCACGCAATACACTTTGCGTAAAGCGGCTGCGGGATTCTTCCGCAGCGTGATGAGCGGCGAAGGCATTGTCGCGGAGTTCAGTGGTCCAGGCGAACTCCTGATTCAAACCAGAAATCTCGCCGCGCTCGCGGGATTGCTCAAACCATTTTTCCCGACGCAGTCCGGTGGTGGCAGTGGGTTTAATATCAACCTGGGCGGCTGAGAAAGCGAACGGTTTTATGGCGGACGCCGTTGTGGCAGAAAACAATCAGAAACTAAACGCTGCTGATTCGAGAAAACTGAAGGCAGTTGACATCGTCGGTGTGCCGCTCGCGTACGGCGCCAGCATGGCTGGTGTTGAGTTGGGCCCCGCCGCACTTCGTATCGCGCGCCTCAAACGCAGAATTGCGCAGCTTGGCTATGTAGTTCGAGACCTTGGCGATCTGACTGTCGAACAGTCGCAAACAAATGCAGAGCCTGCCGACAAGGTGAAGTATCTGAAAGAAATCAGCGCCGCTTGCGCAGAGTTGGCTCAGAAAGTTGCAGGCATTCTGGAATCGGGCGGACTCCCGTTGGTGCTTGGTGGCGACCATTCTATTGCGATTGGATCGCTTTCCGGTTTCGCGGCATATTGCCGGCAACGGAATGAGGCGCCTGGGCTGATTTGGTTTGATGCGCACGCGGACATGAATACCCCTGAGACTACACCTTCGGGAAATATTCACGGTATGCCGCTGGCTGTGGTATTTGGCCGCGGCGCGCCCGAGCTAACAAACATCGCGGGCTTTGCTCCCAAGCTTGACCCCAAACTTTGCGTGCACGTTGGCGCGCGTGACATCGATGCCGGCGAACGCGAAATGATAAAGGAATTGGGAATTCGCTTTATTACAATGCGTGAGATTGACGAGCGTGGCATGAACGCCTGCATGGACGAGGCTCTCAGCCTGGCATCTCAGGCAAGCGGCGGCTACGCTGTTACTTTCGATGTTGATGCGCTTGATCCCGGCGACGCGCCAGGCTCAGGCACGCTGGTCCGTGGCGGACTCACGTATCGCGAAGCTCACCTTGGGATGGAAAAGATTGCGGAAGCAGGCGGGATGCGTTCGCTTGAAGTTGTGGAAATCAACACTGCGCTGGACATCAATAACAAGACAGCCGAACTCGGGGTTGAATTGATTCTTTCAGCGCTTGGCAAAACTATTCTCTAGTGCGCTGCACCAGACTCATCCTTGCAGCAGACTCATCCTTTTGGAGCGCGGTATGCCTTCCTCGTTCTAACAAGTAACTCCGGCTGCGAAACCTTGACCTCGAGCTTGCGCCACTTCCCATCGCGTGTTTGATTAGCTGGTCTATAAGCCAGCGTGTACTGATGCCCCAACTCGTCTGCCATACTGGCGAAGGCATCGCGCAACGCTGGTCCACCGGGTGTGCTCACAAACCTGCCGCCGCTTTTTTCTGCAAAACTTTTTAAGACAGCGGCGCTTCGCTGATTGTTTGATCCGGTTTCACTGCCTGACATGTCGACGGCATAAATTGTGGCGCCAACGCCGAGCGCGCTTTCGATTGCTTTGTCTGAAGTCGCCCTGCTGGAAGTGTCCATACCGTCCGACAGAATCACAATTGCCTTTCGCATTTCCGACCGTCCTGCGAGCGCGTTGGAGGCATCGACGATCGCGTCGTTCAAACGGGTCAGTCCCTTGGCGCGTAAGCCAAAAGCCGTCGGCGCAAGGTCGCGGCCGGTAGAAAAATCCTGGACGCGCTCTACCTTGGAATCAAACTTGTACACCGCCGCGACATCTCCTTCACGTAACCTGTCAAGAAAACGAATGGCAGCAGAGCGGGCGAGGGAAAGTCTGATTTCCATGCTGCTGGAAGTGTCCAACAAGACCACCGATGCGAATGGCGACTCTTGAACGCTGAAGCTTGAGATGAGTTGTGCGGGTATTTCTTTACCGTCCTCGAACACTTTGAAGTCTGAAAGCCTGAGGCCAGGGACGTACTGTCCGGCCGCGTCCGTAACGGTGATGTTGAGAACAACCAGATCGGTATTGACCCGAACAACCTCATCGTCCTGTTGCGAATTCCCGGCGGAAGGCACGAGCATCACAAGGCAAAGCGCGAGAGGCCAGAACAAATAAACAGTTCGCCAGATAAAAGAGTTGGGGTTGGGCTTCAAGGTTAGACCTTCAGCGAAAGTTCTCGTACCAGCCGGATTAGCTCAAGTAATACATTAGCCTCGTCGATGACCGCTGCGGATATCACCCGGCGCGGTGTCTTTTCAACCCGGTGCGCCAGCGACTCAACAACGCCGAGCAACTTCTTTACATTTTCTGTGAGATCGACAGAATGCTTGTCCGAATCTATTTCGGTATCTGAGCCTCCTGCGGCATTACGAATCGCCTTTGTAAGCTTCTCGAGCCGGTCTAATTTTTTCAAGTCTACCCGGTCGAACTGCTGGTTCTTCTTAAAAGATTCGCCTAACTGTGAACCCAGTTCTGCCAGCTCATGAGCTCGATCGATGTTTTCACGATATTCTTTCTGAGCGTATTTGATCGCGCGCTTGGCCCGCATCTCTTCTTCCATTGAAGCCATTGGATCGGGCGGTTCCTCGGGTCGTGAGATTCTGGGAGGGGTAGTATCTGGAGTGGGGCGAGCTGCCTGAGCGCTGGCCGCCGTCACCGCACTCAACAAGATGGCGATAGCGGCGACGTATCTGAAAGTGCGGCGGGCGAACTTCATTGTACTTGACCTTATGATGATAGGACTGCGAAGTATGACGGGCTCGCGCTGTTATCGGTTGCTCGGCTAAAAAAGCCCCTGCTTGTTGTAAAGCAAACTTGTAGGCGAAAGGCGTCCGGCTTTGCGCTCGCCGAGCGAGAAACAACCTTCAGATTTCTCTTTAACAACTCCATTTGTGTTGTCTGATAGTTGATAAGCTACCTGACCTGTCGCCGCACCGACTGCTCAACCAGAACTTGAAGCACACGCTGGCGCAACGAAGATCTGACCGCTTGCATGTTCGTCGGTAGCGCGAACACTGCGCGCTCAGGGAACGCGAGCTGGGTTATCTGGCGAGTTTAAGAATTCGGATCCCTTCCCGGGCGGAGGCTTGTCTACCTTAATTGTCTTCGATTCTAGTTTCTCCGGCGGTCTCTTTTCGCCCTGGGCGAGCGTATAGGGAACGGATGCCTGTGACCCACTTTGCAGCGCCACAACCTTAGCCGATACGTAATCCTGCGCTTTCAACTGTAGTGAATAGCGGCCCTCCTGTGACGTATCGAGGTCGGCCGGACTCAAGGTTACTTGCTTTCTTTCTACAGTGCCCCCAGTGCGCCGCTTGAGCTCAAGCTCAACGGAAAGGGCAGCCAATTTTCCGTTACTGATATTTTTCACGGTGCCGCCGAGGACTGTGTTTCTGCCCTGCAGCAAGGCCTCATCCACCAGGATCAGCGCTTGAGGCGGAGCTTTCGGTTGACTGCTGGCCGCTCTCTGAACCGCCGCCGCACTCTGCGCTTGGCGTTTACGTAGATAGGCATAACCAACAAAAACAAGTGCAGTGATCAGCAGCGCAGACACCGTAGCGGCAATCTTCAAACCTGAAGATTCAGTCGCCTCGATAAATACTTCTTCGCGATCTTCTGTGATCATGTCGAGATACTATTTAAAGTGATACTTTAAGTGGTGCGCGACTTGTCATTCGCTGCGACCGGGAGGAGGCGCACCGGTAAGATTCTCAATCAGCGCCGACAGGAATTCTTCTTCCACCACACCCATCGTGTTTAGCGTCATCCACTCTGCGCCAGTTGCTCCGTCAGTTCTACCTTCAATTTTTGCATTAACTGCAACGTTGGCGTTGGCCCCATCAATCGGTTGCACTTCGACGGTTATCGTATAGCGTCCGCGTGTCCAACCGCGCGCAATGGAAGTAGAAATATCGGCATAGCGGCCGAGTTCGGACTGGCTGACGACCGCTCCCTTAATAAACGTATACGGCTGGCTGATGATGATGCCGTCTGCAGGTTTGGATGCGGCTTCGTCAACGATCAGGTTTCGATCGCGCATGACGTCGGCGACTGCTTTAAGAATCACGTCGCGTCTTGCGGTGAAGCGATAAGGATTCGGAAGTGGAGGTAAAGCGGCCGCTCTGCCGAAATCCATGCCTCTACCCGCGCCAACGTCGGTCTTACTGCCGTTAGCTCCGGCTGACCGGATGCCGTTGTCGCGTACCCGCTCGCTTTGTTTATCGCCTCCCTTACCCTGAGACCAGACCGGCGGGCTTAACAGGATTACGACCAGCAGAGCAATTGCGAATTTCATCGTACACAACCTTTGAAAAAAGAGACGATTTGCTGCAAGGGAGATACAAACTCAGAATAGATTAAGGAACACGCAATTTCAAGGGAGATGACTCGCGGCTAGTGGGTCGGGCTGCGTTGTTATATTGACTTCTTATTGGAACTGCGGCGGGGGAACGCGGAGCGATCTCGGTAAAAGCGGCGAATTACAACCATCTTCTTGAAATTTCAAAACTGACCCGCTAACCCCTTGCGACTAGTGGTGCAGTTTGAATTAGCGCAGCGCTGTCGCCGGTTAAATTTTCTTTGGTTGTCGGCGGAAACCGGTACGCGCTGGTATTGAATCGGAAAAAACTGAATATCTATTTGCCGGCTGCCGCGTCACGTTGAGCTTCCCAGTTCCGCAGCGCCTGCACACCAATCCCAAAGTCTTGTTCGTTGCTATAAAAGTTATGGGCTCCGTCATCTCTGGACGGTTCGCGAACGTAATACAAATAGTTTGTGGTGGCGGGATACAGTGCGGCTTCGAGCGAACTCTTTCCCGGCGCGGCTATTGGACCAGGCGGCAATCCCGCATGCAGCCGAGTGTTGTATGGTGAACGCCGCTCGACATCGCTTTTATAAACCTTCCCGTCGTTGCGCCATTTTCCTTCCAGCTTCGAAGCATAGATGATGCTTGAATCAACCGCGAGCGCCATGTCTTTCCGCAAACGGTTATAGATGACCGACGCAACCAGCGGCCGTTCATCGCTAAGCTTCGCTTCAGTTTCAATTAAGGAAGCAACAGTCACAACTTGTCGCGGCGTCATTGCCAGTTCGCGCGCAAGTTGCGACCATTCCGGTTTCCACTCGCGTCGAAAACGTTTCACCATCATCTTGATTACATCGGCTGCCTTTGTGTCAGGCGGAAAATCGTAAGTGTCGGGAAAGATGTAGCCTTCAAGGTTCGTCGCGGTCGGATCCAAATCCTTGATCAAATCGACGTTGTCCATCAGGCGCAACCCCTCGTCCGCATCCGCTAGCCCCAATTCCGGAATTTTGAGCATCGCATTTGCAATATCCCAACGCGTCCAGCCTTCTATCACCGTCAAGCGCAACATACGTTGTTGGCCTTCACGTAACCGGGCTAAGACGCCCACTGGTGAAATTGGAGAAGGGAAGTCGTATTCGCCCGCCTTCAACTCAGTGGCTTGTGCCGTTAGTTTCAAATACAGCGCCAGTGGCCACTTGTGTTTGATTATTCCCTCACTTGCTAACCTGTTTACTACTGCCGTGGGCGACGAGCCTCTGGGAATTTCTACGTACTGGCCGTGCTTGGCGTGACGGGTGGGAGTGTGCAAATCGCGATAAGCCCAGGCCGTCGCGCCGCCGGCAATCACCAATAGAGCCAGGAAGACAATTAGCAGTATTCGTTTCATTAGGAAGTTAGTGTAAATGAAGTGGGCCTACTCTGATAAATGGGGAGACACAAGCATTCTTTGCTGATCCGAACCCAGAAAGTCGCGCAGAATCAACGCAGCCGCTTCGCTATCGACGCGCTTTCCGATTTCTTCAGGCCGAACACCCGCGGCGCGAAGGTTTGCCTCGGCCTCTGCTGAAGAAAGCCGCTCATCCTGCAAATAAACAGGCAGCCTCAACGAACGCGCAAACTTCAGAGCCGTTTGACGTGTCGCCAGTGCGGAATCTCCCAAAGAACCATTTAGTTTCAGCGGTAAACCAATGACCAGGGTTTGAGCGTCTAAGCGGAGTGCCAATTTCTCGACGTCGCGAAGCAGTTGCTTCCAATTCGTCCGCTGAATGGCGTCGAGCCGATTAATCGAAATTGACAATGAGTCCGAGACGGCGACGCCGACCCGCTTGCTCCCGAGGTCGAGAGCGAGAACGGGAGCGCGAATCGAATCTGTACCGTATTTGCTGTTGATCATGTTCGTGGGCTTAACACTTTAAGTCGTTAGTTTGCTCGAATTACACCGGCACAAATGGCAAAACCCGGTTGCGCGCGTTCGCCACGGGCCTGTATCATACCAACTCACCAGGGCGCGGCCGCCAGGCGCACCCGCAGCGCAGAATTGTTTTTAGACACGAGGTACCTGATGTCATTCCGCACTAAGTTTTCTCTAATCATCTTGTCATCCATGCTGGCTATTTATACCGTCGTTGGCGGTTGGATTTCCACCCGCGCGCAACAGCCGGCCAACGATCCGAATGCACAGCTTCGCATTTTCGAAAGCGTTCTTCAGCATATTCAGAACGATTATGTTGATGAGCCAAACATGGAAAAGGTTCGCGCGGGCGCATTGCGTGGCTTGGCCTACGGCCTGGATCCTTATTCGACTTATCTGACTCCCGATCAAGTCCGCCAGTTTAACGAAAACGCGAAAAGCAATACGGTAGGAATCGGCGCCGAGCTTTCTCAGGTCGCCTCATATCTCTACGTGATCGCGCCAATGAAGGGTTCGCCGGCTGATCAGGTCGGTGTTCGCGCGGGCGACATTATCGAGTACATCGACGGCAAAGCCACTCGCGACATCTCCCTTTACGACGCGAAGCAACTTCTGAACGGGCCGGCAGGTTCGGAAGTGAAACTAAGAATTCTGCGTGCCAACACACGCCCACTTACGGTGACAGTCAAGCGCAGTTCGTTCCGCGCACCCGCCGCCGAAGCGCACATGGAAGCCGGTCGCATCGGTGTTCTGCGCCTCAACAGTTTTGCTGACGGTGAAGCAGCCGATGCGCGCGCGCGTTTGCAGGAATTGATGAAGCAGGGCGCACAGAAAGTTGTTGTCGATTTGCGTGGCACGGCAGGTGGTTCGCTCGATGAAGCTGTTTCGGTCGCCAATCTTTTCATCAAGGATGGAACACTGGCGCAAACTTCGGGCCGGGAAGGCAGAGCATTGAAAACTTTTAGCGCCGACACAAAGCTTGCGATTTTCTCAGGCCCGGTTGTCGCGTTGATTGATGCGGGCACCGCGGGTGCGGCTGAAGTCGTCGCCTCGGCATTTGTCGATCGCAATCGCGGGCAGGTCGTGGGCGAAAAGAGTTTCGGCGCCGGCGCCGAGCAGCAGCTTTTCACCTTACGCGGCGGAGATGGACTGCTCTTGACGACGGTGAAGTGGGCGTCGGCTAACGGCAAACCTTTTCTTGGCGAAGATCGCGGTCATTCGGGCGTTGCCCCTTCAGTAGAAGTGAAGCGTCCCGAACTCGCCGACGCAGTTGACCCTGATGATTTGACTGGTAATGAAGATGATCAAGTGGCGAAGCCGGATCAACCGAATGATAAACGCGAAGTCGCGCCCGAACCGCCGTCGGCGAAACCCGCTGTCGAAGACGTACAAATGAAGAAGGCGCTCGAACTGCTCAGGGAAAACAAACCGGTGCAATTGCAAAAGGCGGCCTGATCGGTGACGTTAATTTTGTTAACTCAAAGGTCAGGGAGAACACTCCCTGGCCTTTCTTCTTGCTCATGACGGGAACAACCCGCACTAGACCGCGTTGGATATCGCATCTTGTCTAACTCCATATCGGGTATTCCAACTCCCGCCCGACATTAATCAGGTCTGTTAGGCCGGCCGAACTGTTGAGTTTCGGTTGTGAATCGGTAATAAAACGGCCTGTTTGCCTCTTATGGCGCGGGTTTCTGCCTTTAATAGGTATTCCAGATGCGATGTTGGATTTAAAAGGTATAGCACTTGCTGAACAACTAGTCGTTAGATGCTGCCTACATATTTGCGAAGGAGAACGAAACAATGATTATGACTAATAAGTTGCTGCCGGTAGCCTTGGTCGCCGCCCTGATTGGCGGTTCAGTGGGCGCTTTTGTAATGCACTCCAGAAACCAATCGACTACCGCCGACACAACCACAACGCCTGCCTATTCCACGGGCGCGGATACGCAGTTCGCTCGTTACCAGCCGAATCAGCCGAACGCTTCGGTAAACGATGCGTCGGTGCCAGCGCAGTTTGATACTACGCAGGAACAGACGGCTTACAAGTCTGGTTTCGCTGATGGATTCCGATCCTGCGAAGCTGGGGTTTCAGGAAATCAAGTAGCTTCCAATGGCGCTTATTACAGCCAGCCACGCGTTGTCTATCGCAACAGTGGACGCTCTTATGCGCGTAGTTCTACCAGCTCGCGTCGGGTCTATTATGACTATCAACGACCGCGCAGCCGTAGCTTCTGGCAGAAACACCGCGACAAGCTGACGGTCGCCATGGGTACTGGCGGCGGCGCCCTCCTGGGCGGAATTATTGGTGGTAAAAAGGGTGCCGGCATTGGCGCGCTTGCAGGCGCCGGCGGTTCTGCTCTTTACACCTACAAGATTCGCAATCGCAATCGACGCTACTAACTAAGGCGTATGCCGAACATGAGAGTATTGCTCTCGATCGCATTGAGCGTTCTGGCAGCAGTTGCATGGGCAGTCCCTGTTACAGGGGCTGCCCGTTTCTTTGCCGGCGCGCGCGCCAGACAAGCCAGACAATTTCGCCGCACCTCGACCGTTCCTCAACCAGCGCGCTTTCGGGTGGACGCTGACCGCGGCCTTTTGGTAAGCAGCTGGGTTAACGGACGTGGTCCTTATGTTTTTGTTCTTGATACCGGCGCCGGCTTGAACGTGGTCAGCGAACGGTTGGTCAGCGCCGCGGGTTTAAGGATTACGCAAACGCGCCAGACCGTTGTCGGTGGGCTCAGTGGCGTGACCACAGCTTCAAATCGCGAAGCCGCCATCGACACGCTGGCGCTTGGTTATCAAAACAATCGGCTGCCGCCGGGACAAAGCGCCTTGATCGTTAGTTATCTGCCTGAAGGTATAGACGGAATTCTCGATCCAACCGAGGCCTTTGCTCCATACGGTTACTCGATCGATATGCCCAGGGGAGAGATTGCAGCATTCGATGACGTAGCGGAATCAAGCCATCGTTCATCAACGGACGGCGCCACTGTCGAATGGCTGCGTCGCGGTGACAGCGATAGGCCTTTCGTTAAACTGGGCGACGGCCGGCTCGCTTTAATCGATACCGGTTCCCGCTTTGGATTAGCTGTAAGCGATCGTCAGGCAATAGTAGTTAGCAGAAATAGAACGCCGCACACGATCCCCAGCCTCGATTTGGGGGGCGGCATTGTTAACGCGCGGCGAGTAGCGCCGACGACCATCAGCATTGGTGAGCTGGTGCTGCGCGGTATTCCCACTGATATAGTTTCTGGCGCAGCGGCCGACGTTCCGTTAATTTTGGGCCGCGACGCTTTGTATCCATTTAAGATGAGTTTCGATCCGCGGCGGCGACTAATTGATTTTTCCACCAGCGAACGATGAATTCAACTTACAGGTTCAACAGGGTGGTTCGTTTTCGCTCCAGGGGAGCGAGATGTCTATAACTACGAGCGCGCACCCAAAAAATCCTCGCTCCTCTAGGAGCGAAACCCGGCAGCGGAACTTCGCCAAGGCAGGGAAAAGGGATTGCGCTCCAACCGAACTTCGGTGTAAAGAAGGCCCGTCAGGCTATAAACAGCTCGCTCCTCTGGGGCGAAGCAATAAAGGAAGTTCTGTTGCAGTTTCCAACTTGAATCAGCGAACGATGAAGCCGGCAATGCGCTTCGTCATATTTCGACAATTTATTAAATGACAATAGAAATCCACTTCCTAACCGCCGCGCTCGCGCTTGTTATTACCCTTAGTGGTCTACCTACCAGCGCGAGCAACGCCAAGGCACAACAACAGCGCGCTCCGGTCGTAACCAAAACTCCGGCGCCACAAAAGCCTGCGAGCGGTGACTCCGAGCCGGAAGCGGAAGTGGTGCGCGTGGAGACAGATCTCGTTAACACCCTGTTCACCGCAGTAGATAAAGATCGCCACTTCGTCACCTCGCTGCGGGCGGAAGACGTGCGCATTTTTGAGAACGACGTACCGCAAACCGTAAGCATGTTCCAACGCGAGACTGATCGGCCACTGTCGCTGGCAATTCTTATTGACACCAGCGAATCGCAAAAAGGAGTAATGGCCGAAGAAAAGCGCGCCGCCCGAGCATTTGTTGATTCAGTGATACGGTCCGGTATCGATCGTGCGGCAGTGCTTTCATTCACGGGCGTTCCCAGATTAGAGCAGGCGCTCACCAGCGATCCCGTTTGTTTGCGACAGGGAATTGAGCAGGTGCGCGTGCAAATGTCTCCGGAAAATGAGCGGCTGCTCGCTGCCGGCGAAGATCCGCTGCCAATTGAACAGGACCCGAGCGGTTACACCAGCATCTGGGATGCGATGTGGATCACAATTCAGGAGCACTTAAGCAAAACTCCCGACAACACGCGCCGTGCAATCATTCTCTTGTCCGACGGCGACGACACTGCGAGTCGAAAAGGTAAGCAGGAAGTCATTGACCTAGCAGTGAAGTCAGACGTCGTAATCTATTCGATTGGAATTCGCGATGCGGATTTTCCCGAGGGGAAACTCGATGCCGGCGCCCTACGGAAAGTGTCGGATAAAACCGGAGGGCGCGCCTTCATTCCTGCCGGGCCCGGCGACCTGACGCAAGCCTTTTCGCAAATCGATCAGGAGCTTCGTTCGCAGTACTTAATTGCTTACTCACCAACGAACAAGAATCGCGACGGGTCCTACCGGCGACTTCGCATCGAGATCACTAACCCCGAGCTGCGCAAACAAAAACTGCAATTGCTCTACCGCCAGGGTTATTACGCAAAGAAATAGGATAGGCATTACTGCTTGTCCCTTAAATCGTCGCCAGAAGAATAGACATTCCTGTCTGCCCCTCATCGCTCGACTGAAGTGATTGACACGTACGATAGTCCTCAGCTGACCAACAGTTTTTCGCGCGCATAAGTTGTAAGGGCGATTGCTAACGAGGCGTAAGCGGCGCCCGTATAATACCCCCGAATCCGTAGTTGTGCCGCAGATCCGCGGTATAATACTTAGTT
>JACCVY010000039.1 GCA_013697915.1 Blastocatellia bacterium
CCGACTGCAGCCAGGCTCATTAGTATGGCGTCTTTAAGAATGAAGCCGAGACCAAGCGCGACCAGTGCCCCACCCAGGATCCACGGCGCGGCGCAACAGAGCAGCGCCAATGCGGCGCTTAACCCGCAGACACCGACCAGGACACCGCCAAGTTTGCGGTTCGTTGTGTTCATGCATTACTCCTCTTTCCGACTTTCAATACGTTCTTAGTCCCTTCCGTTTGAGCCAGCGGACCGTTTGCTCGCAAGACGCCTGCGCTCCCATTTACTTCGCCTTGTAGCCGGTCGAGTCGATGGCACGCTTGATCTGATCAATGTTCGTCCTCTTTGGATCAAACTCGACGCGCGCATTCCCTCGCTTGTAGCTTACGTCTGCGGCACGTACACCAGGCGTCTGCGCCAGCGCGTCCTTGACAGGTATTTCGCAAGCGCTGCAACTCATACCGTCAACTGCGACCACAACGGTTTCGAGATTCGCCCGCGAGCTTGCATTTTGGTCCGCAGGTAATGCTGATGGTGCTGTTGCCAGAGGCTGTCGTCGCGGCAAAGCCGACGCAAGCTGGCCGATGTAATACGGCGCAAGCGCGAATGCCAGCACCGCGACGGAAGCAATCCACAATCCCGCACGCCCTACCCGATTGACCGGCTTCGTCGCGCACACCTCTCCTGGTGCGCATGCAGCCTGCCTGCGGAAATAGGCCCAATAAAACCCAACGGCCAGCAGCAACACTGCGCCGCCTAGCAGATACGGTCGTGCCGCTTCAAATATTGATGCAGCCCCAAACGCGCCGAGACCAAGCACCGCAAATAGCACCGGCCCAACGCAACAAAGACTCGCAGCTATAGCGGCTATTACTGCGCCTCCAACGGCTAAACTTTTTTCTTTCATCACTACCTTCCCACTGTGCAAGCGGCACTCATCGCCGCTGCGGCTAAACCATGTAGCTAAGATCTGACGAACTGCTCGGATAGCCGTAAGGCACCCTTCTGAGATCGTCAGCCTTCAAACCCGTTCTCATCGCCAGGGCAAATAGATTGATAACTTCTTCGGCATGCAGACCCAACAGGTGCGCGCCGAGGATTCGTCCGCTATCCTCTTCCACCAGCGTCTTGTAACCTGAGTACCGCAGATTGACACGACGCGAGGAATACCACGACGAGGTATCCTCATGCTTGACCCGGAACTTGAGACCACGTTCTCGTGCGGCTTCCTCTTGCAATCCTACTGAAGCCAGTGGCGGGATTGTAAACACAACGGTCGGAGTACCAGTGTAATCAGGACTACGTTGATTCCCCTTCAGGATATTCGCGGCGACAACGTGACCTTCCTGAGATGCGACAGGCGTGAGTGGCAAGCCTTCTGTCGCGGCGGCATCACCGGCGGCGTAGACTGCGGGATTCGAGATGCTCTGAAGGTACTCGTTGACTAAAACCCCCTTGCGGCTCGTCGCTACACCGGCCTGATCCAAACCCAGATCATCGATGTCCGGCTCGCGGCCTGCGCCGTGAACTACCAGATCGGCTGCAAACGTCTGTTCGCTGCCTTCCGTTAAAGCACGGACCAGTAAATGACCAGAACTCTTTTCGATCGCTGTGACGGCGGTCTTCAACCTCAGATCCACACCGATCTCCCGCGTGGCCTCGACCAGCATATTCACAAGGTCATTATCGAATCCTTCGAGCGGGCGGTTGCCTCTGTGGAGAACTACAACTTCCGACCCAGCACGCGCTGCGATATGCGCAAACTCAAAAGAGATATACCCGCCACCGACGAAGATAATTTTCTTGGGCAGGTGCTCCAGCTCCAGCAACGTCTCGCTGGTAGTGAGAAACTCTTCGCCAGAAATTCCAAGCTTCGCCGGCTTCGCACCTGCTCCGATGACGACGTACTTGCCGACAAGTGTCTCGTCACCGACGACAAGGGTCGTCGGACCAACAAAGTGCGCGCGTCCGTGGAAGGTCGTGATTTCTGCTTTGGAAAATCCCTTTTCTCTGTTTAGTGGCACAGGCTCGGTGAAGCTTTTCTTGAATTGCATCAACTCTGACCAGTCTATCTGAGCACCGTTTGGAGAGACGCCGTTCCCTTTCATGCGCTGATTCCAGTCAATGAGTTCTGCTGCGCCAACCAGCACCTTCTTCGGATCGCAGCCGCGCAAGGCACACGTGCCACCAAACGGTCTTGAATCAACTACGGCCACGCTCCAGCCCGCGCCGCGACATTTATGGGCCGCAGCCGATGCTGCTGAGCCAGTTCCAATTGCTATCAGATCAAAGTGTTTTTCCATATGTTGTCCGCTGGAAGTGTTTAGGTTCGTTTGAGATGCGTAATCTCCATGATAACCGGACATTCCGCTGCCTCGCCCTTCCCATCAAGCTCTCGCTTGCACTCAGTCAGGTGATGCGAGAGCGTGTGGCGAAATTTCTGCATTGACTTGATTCGCTGATCGAGCTCAGTGAGCTTCGCCTGCAGAAGTTCACTCACGCGACGGCATTTATCCGCTCCTCCCTCGCGTGTCAAAAGTTCCTTAATCTCATCGAGCGAGAGACCAATCTCTTGCGCTTCCTTGATAAAGCGTATTCTTGCAACCGCCTCCGGTGCGAAGATGCGAAAGCCGCTTTGCCGTCGCGGCGCACGCGGCAACAGCCGCCGTCGCTCGTAATAACGGACAGTGTCGACGCTCACGCCAGCCCGCTCAGCTACTTCTCCAATGCGCAGTTCCGACATCTCTCCTTGTGCAACTCCCTTCAGTGCACCGGAAGTATAGACCCTTGACTTAGCTCCAGAGTCAAGCGGCAGTCTGTCACCGGGCTAATTTAACGCTGTCACGCCAGCCCTGGAAAGAAACTTGCTGAAGAGGTCGAACAGGCTTGTTGACTACGGAGGTCCGTCTTTGGAAACTAGCTTCAACATCGTCATTGTTAAGAAGATGCTGCTGCGAATAGATTATTTCCAGGTTTCATTCTCCTGTTAATTCCTGGTTCGCTTCTTGGCAAAGTCCGACATAACTAACTCAATACTTCCGCGTTCTTCTAATGTAAGGCCAATTACAGTCGCGACCGACGGCGAACCTGTAGGGTGGTGGCATTGAGGACTAGTAGGAGGACTGAAATATGGAAAAACCAAATGTTGGTCGAGCGATACT
>JACCVY010000040.1 GCA_013697915.1 Blastocatellia bacterium
TTGTAGTTAAGGAGGAAAAGAAAATGAAAGCCAAAACAGCAAACTCCACGCGACTGGATATTCTTGGAAATAGCGATCGCTCGTCGGATCAAGAAATCCTAACTGCAATGCTAAAGCGGCGGCGGCAGAAATTGGGCTATTGTTCAATTTTTGCGGCAGTCCCCGCGATTTTGGCTTCACACATATCAGAAGCACGCTCTGACAAATCACAACAAACAGAAGTGAGCGTCGCCGGACGAGAAGCAAGGCTTCGTGAGAGGCTGGGTGTCAGCCGAAGCGACCCGGCATTGCTGAAACGGCAAAGCGCGTTTCTCCTGCCTCATCAACAGGGCAGCTCTGATATGGTGACCACGGTTGCTGGTGGAACGGACAACTGTCCGGGCCGCGCCATTCCAGGGGGAACCTACACAACGGCGGCGCCTTATACCGATGCGGGCGATACGACCGGTGCAAATGATACGGTCACGAATCTTGCCAGTTTTTATTATTACTATAATTACGATGCCAACGGTCCAGACCATGTTTACTCATTTACGCTTACTGGTCGCGGTCTAAATCCGGAGATAAAGGTTTCAGCAACATCGGGCACATACAGACCTATGATTTACGTTTTGCAAGGCGGGCTCGTGGGATCGTGTCCGGCCGGCACAGGAAATCAAGCATCAAACTGGTTGGTTATAAACGATAGCCGATGGAGCCCCGCTAGTAATACTGCAACACTCGATACCAATCTGATGAATTATCTGCCGTTGAATGTACCTCTTCACCTGTTCGTTGACTCGGCCCTTAAGGATGCGACCGGCTCCGGCCCCTATACGATCCGAATGCAGGATGTAACGATTGCCCCGGCGCCGAGTAACAATGCGATTGACAGCGCTGCCTTCTTCGTCCGCCAACACTACCTCGACTTTCTCAACCGCCAGGCGGACGCACCCGGCCTGAGCTTTTGGACTAACGAGATTACCTTGTGTGGCACAGATCAGGGATGTATTGAGGCCAAGCGCGTAAACGTCTCAGCAGCCTTTTTCCTCTCCATCGAGTTTCAGCAAACAGGCTACCTGGTCTACAAGACTCACAAAGCGTCATACGGGAATCTCCCGAATACGCCGGTGCCGCTCAAGCTCAATGAGTTTCTTCCTGACACCCAGCAGATTGGGCAGGGCGTGATCGTAAATCAGGCCGGCTGGGAACAGGTGCTCGAGAACAACAAGCAAAATTTCTTCTCGGGGTTCGTGCAACGGTCGCGGTTTACTTCGCTCTATCCCACTTCGTTGACGCCGGATCAATTTGTCAACCAACTTTTCTTGAATGCCGGTGTCACGCCGTCAACGACTGACCGCGCTGCAGCTGTCGCTGAATTTGGCGGGTTTTCGAATACCTCTGATGTAGTGGCGCGCGAGCGCGCGTTGCGACGGGTGGCTGAGAACTCCACGCTCGCTCAGCAGGAATTCAACCGTGCGTTTGTCTTAATGCAGTATTTTGGTTACCTGCGTCGCAATCCAAACGATCCTCCGGATTCTGACTTCGCGGGATTCAACTTTTGGCTGAACAAACTAAATCAGGCCAACGGCAGCTACATCGACGCTGAGATGGTAAAGGCGTTCATCGTTTCAGGCGAATATCGCGGGCGCTTTTAACCATGAAACGTCAGGAGAAAACTTTATCGCAAGCTGTAACAAGCCGGAAGGTGTGGTTCCTATCTGCTGCGCGAAGACACCGCCCTTCAAGGCGGCGACACGTGTTCGACTCCCTTACGGGACGCCAAACGTCCTAAAGCATTGAACAAATGATTAACCGAACGCGAGAATCAGTCGCAGATTTTCACAAGTGAGGATTGTCGACAGATCTATTTAGTTCGCCAGGCGCGACTTATTAGCCTTTACTCGCCGACTCATTAATTGCATTTACAATCTGAGCCTTTACCGCCGTGATTTTCCGCGTACTTATCAGCGTCGGAGAGATAGTCGAATTCGGCTAACATGCAAACGCTCGAGCCGCGAGCATTCTTTTCCTGCTCGAGAGTGCGCTGCTCCACCTCAAGCTTGTTATTGGCACAAAAAACTCGATACTTAGAATCTTCGCTGGTGCCCTTTGTTGCCAAAGTTGGCATCCCAACGACTGTAGCCAAAGCGATAAGCAAGCTTATCCCCGAACCCAACAATAGATTGGTAGTTTTTTTCATCGGCTAATCCTTCACTTTGAAAAAACGGCTATAGAGCGGACTTCTTCTACTCCTCTTGCACGGGCCATGTCAATGATATTTTTGGATGCATGTTGCTGGAGTTTCTTGGTTTGCCCAGAAGTCCAGCCCGCAAAGTTTCACCTCAAGATAGATTCTTGAAAAGCACCCGTCTGTGCGGGAAACCCACATATCGAACAATTGCGCACGCGGCGCTTGGCGCGAGGCGGAAATAGACGCGAGGTCAAGGCTCATCGCCTCTCCGTTTACCTGTTTTTTTTCCATCGCGTAGCAATCTGCTCAGTGTGTTACCGTACAGACGCAAAAACTGAAGCGGCTGAAAATGAAAGCGTTGGAAATAGTAAGGGGCCTTTTGCCGCAATACAGAAAGGATTCCATGAAAAAACTCTGGTTGATTTTCATCGCAATTTTTGTATTTTCGTTTACCGTCCTGGGATGGGTCGGCACGGAGATTTTCCGACAGGCGCCGCCGATTCCACGCGAAGTGATTGCGACTGATGGTCAGGTTCTAATTGCCGCGGAAGAGATCTCCAACGGGCAAAACGTCTGGCAGGCAATGGGTGGCATGGAGAGCGGATCGATTTGGGGACATGGTTCTTACGTCGCACCCGACTGGTCGGCGGATTATTTGCATCGCGAAGCGCTTTTCATACTAAATGAATGGGCGCATCAGGATTTTGCCAACGACTATGACAATCTTCCCTCCGAACAAAAAGCAATCCTCAGACAACGCCTGCAGGACACGATACGAAAAAACAATTACGACGAAACAAGCGGCCGGCTCACCATCGAACCAGTTCGCGCCCGCGCCTTTGAAGAGAATCTCAAACACTACACGGATATTTTTGCTAACGGTAAACCGGTTTATGCCGTGCAACGCAATGCGCAAGCCGACCCGACGAAGCTGCGTCAGTTGAATTCGTTTTTCTTTTGGACCTCGTGGGCTTCGGCAACGAATCGTCCCAACAATACAATTTCCTACACCAGTAATTTTCCCTCTGAACCGCTGGTGGGGAACGTGCCGACCAGCAGCGCAATCGTCTGGACTGGCGTCAGCGTGATCATGCTGCTCGCCGGAATCGGCTGGATGGTTTGGTATTACGCATCGCGCGAGATCTACGCCGTTTCGGATCAGGTGCCGGCTCGCGATCCGTTGATCGGCGCCCAGGTTTCGCCTTCGCAAAAAGCGACTGTCAAATACTTTCTCGTCGTCACGCTGCTGTTTCTTTTGCAAATCGTCATGGGAATGCTGACCGCGCATTACGGCGTGGAAGGTCAGGGCTTTTACGGAATTCCGCTGGCTGATTATCTGCCGTATGTAGTCACACGCACCTGGCACACACAGCTTGGGATTTTCTGGATTGCCACGGCGTGGTTGGCCGCCGGACTCTTCATTGCACCATTTATCTGTGGCTATGAACCGAAATATCAAAAGTTGGGTGTGGATGTGCTTTTCGGCGCCTTGCTGGTAGTTGTTTTGGGATCGATGGCTGGGCAATGGTTGTCGGTCATGCACATGCTGCCGGGCAGTTTATGGTTTTGGTTTGGACATCAGGGCTATGAATACGTCGACCTCGGTCGCGTTTGGCAAGCAGCACTCTTTGTCGGATTGCTACTGTGGCTGTTCCTGATAGCACGCACGGCGCTGCCCGCCCTCAAGCAAAAAGGAAACTCGAAATCTCTCATCACGCTCTATTTCTTATCGACAACGGGAATCGCGCTGTTCTACAGCCCGGGGCTTTTTTGGGGTATGCGCTCGCATCTATCCGTGGTCGAGTATTGGCGCTGGTGGGTCGTGCATCTTTGGGTTGAAGGATACTTTGAAGTCTTTGCGACCGTTGTCATCGCCTTCCTGTTTGCCAAGCTGGGCGTCATTCGCGCCGAAAGCGCGGCCCAGGCTGCTTTGCTTTCCGGCGCAATCTATTTGAGCGGCGGAATTATCGGTACGCTTCATCATCTCTACTTTGCGGGTACGCCGACTGTGGCGATCGCGTTTGGCTCCACATTTAGTGCGCTCGAGATCGTGCCGCTGCTGTTGGTGGGACATGAAGCGGTCGCCAACATTCGTCGTTCGAAAGCGCGTCCGTGGCTCGCTCAATACAAATGGGTCGTTTACTTCTTCGTCGCAGTGGCGTTTTGGAATCTGGTAGGTGCGGGAATTTTCGGATTCATGATCAACCCGCCGATCGCGCTCTATTACATGCAGGGCTTGAACACGACGGCGGTTCATGCGCACGGCGCACTCTACGGGGTATACGGCACGCTCGGACTCGGACTAATGCTGTTCTGCCTGCGAGCGCTGAAGCCCGAACTCAAATGGAAGGAACGTCCGATTTGGTTTGCCTTTTGGGCCATCAACATCGGTTTGATGTTGGAAATACTCTTGAGCCTGCTGCCGGTTGGTTTAATGCAAACGTATCAATCGGTTTCCGTGGGCTACTGGTCCGCGCGCAGTTCCGAATTCATGCAGACAGACCTGATGCAGACTCTTCGCTGGTTGCGAATGATCGGTGACACCATCTTCGCGCTCGGCGCAATCGCGTTCGTCTATTTCGCGATAAACCTAATGTGGCAACGTCCCGGCAAAAAGGCAGCAGCCATCCCCGCGATGGCAAAGGCCGCCTAGTTTATGAGTGATACAGAACGAAAACACATATCCAGCGCGGCGGTGAATCCGCTTCTTGAGCTACTGCAATACCAGGACAGTTCAATCGTCAGCCGAGTATTGTTGAAGAACAAGGGCGGCACCGTCACGCTGTTCGCGTTTGACCAGGGTGATGGTTTAAGCGAACACACCGCTCCTGTTGAGGCGCTCGTCTTTGTGGTGGATGGCGAGGCTGAAGTCGAGATTGCTGGGAGAGCCTACAGTGTGAGACAAGGCGAAACAATTACGCTTCCAGCAAACATTCCGCACGCAGTGAAAGCCGCAACCAGATTCAAGATGCTGCTGACCATGATACGAGCTTAAACTGTTGAGAAATGACAAAGCACAGCCATCGCAACGTATGGAAGGGTCTGGTCGCCGGCGTCGCAGGCGGTGTGGTTGCATCCTGGACCATGGACCGATTTCAGTATTGGTGGCTGTCCTTTGACGGCGGCGATGAGCAAGAACTCCAGCAAACACCGAGTGAGAAACATAACGCTGAGGAACCTGCGACCGTGAAGACTGCTGCCGTAATTTCGGAAAGAGTGTTGGGGCACAACCTTACCAATAAAGAAAAAGAGATTGCGGGTCCCCTTATTCATTACGCAGTGGGCACGACTGCCGGTGCGGTGTACGGGCTCGCGGCGGAGTACCAACCCGACGTCACCACCCTCGCGGGAATTCCGTTTGGCGCCGCGTTTTGGATGCTTGTGGACGAAGGAGCCTTGCCATTGTTAGGGCTTGCCCAGGGCCCGACCTCTTATCCGATCTCAACGCATGCTTATGCGCTTGCTTCACACTTGGTCTTTGGGGTAACGGCGGAAGTAGTGAGGAGCACAGTGCGGCGCGCGCTTTGATTCTATTTACAAATCATGCCCTCTCGAAAGCCGAGGCAACTCTCCTTTTCTGACGATCAACTCGAGACGCTTCAGCGCCTTACCTTTGACTATTTCCTGAAAGAGACGAATGCGCAGAATGGTTTGGTGCCGGACAGCACACGGCAGGGAGCACCGTGCAGCATCACTGCCACCGGGTTTGCTCTGGCCGCATATCCGGTTGGCGTTGAACGGAAATTCATCACGCGCGACGCGGCAGTCAAGCGAACGCTCACAACGCTGCGCTTCTTTTGGAATAGTCCGCATGGGCCGGAACCAGAGGCCACCGGGTACAAGGGTTTCTATTATCACTTTCTTAATATGAAGACCGGTCGGCGAACGTGGAATTCCGAACTGTCAACCATCGATTCGACGTTCTTGATCGCGGGAGCGCTGACGGCCGCGGAGTATTTCAACCGCGACACTGAAGCTGAGCGCGAGATTCGCATACTCGCAAACGCCATCTATAGTCGCGCCGACTGGCAATGGGCACGAAATGGGAAAGACACGGTAACGCATGGATGGAGACCGGAAAGCGGATTCATCAAGTATCGTTGGCAGGGCTACAACGAAGCGCTGCTGCTTTACGTCCTCGGTCTCGCTTCGCCGACTTACCCGTTGCCCGCAAATAGTTATCCCGCATGGACCATGACTTACAAATGGAAGAAGCTTTACGGCCATGAGTTTCTCTACGCCGGTCCACTCTTCATCCATCAGCTTTCACACATGTGGATCGATTTTCGTGGCATTCAAGACGAGTACATGCGGAAGCGTGGCGTCGACTATTTCGAGAACAGCCGCCGCGCCACATACATTCAGCAGCAGTACGCGATTCGCAACCCGCGGGGCTTCAAGGGGTATGGTGAATACGTTTGGGGTCTGACTGCGAGCGATGGACCGGGACCAGCAAGCAAAAGGGTGGGGGGCAAATTGCGCCGGTTCTTCGACTACAAAGTGCGCGCGGTTCCAAACGGGCCGGATGACGGCACCCTGGCTCCGTGGGCCGTGGTCGCTTCCCTTCCGTTCGCGCCCGAGATTGTTTTGCCGTCGCTCCAGTACTTCGACGAGACGTTTCCTGAGATGACCAGTAAGTACGGATTCAAATGTAGTTTCAACCCGACGTTTTCCGGAGCTTCAGGGGCGGAATGGATTTCGAAAGGGTACTACGGTCTGGATCAGGGACCGATCGTTTTGATGATCGAGAATTACCGCTCAGGATTTCTCTGGCAGCTAATGCGCCGCTGCCCCTACATCATCAACGGCCTTCGCCGCGCAGGCTTTGCGGGCGGCTGGTTGTAAATAAGTGAGCCCGGCGGTTATCTGTACTTACGGCTTCTTTGCAGCCGGCGTAGGAGTGGGCGTCGGCTGCGACTGGATTTCTTCCTGGTTGTCAACATCCGTAATCCTCACTTTGCTGCGGAAGCGCTTGTAATCCGTGTAACGCACGATCATCCGGATATGCACTGAAAACCCTTTCGGAAAATTCAATTCGTCGTCAACGTAAGTATAAGTGGGAAACCAATAGTGCCCGTCAACCTGTTGTCGGTACGTCTCAAAAATCGGAAAACGCTGATTTCCCTCAGGCACTCCCTTCCCTTTCACTTTAACGATTTGCAGGTCCTGCTGATCCACCCAGATTCGTCCTTGAAAGAAACGCTCACTCACTTTTTTGGGGATCACTTTCGGAGCCACGTCAAAAACGTAGGTGTCCAGCTCGTCCAGTCGTTCGTTGCCAAAATACTTAAAGTCGTACTGGCCAAGTTTCGCCGCTTCGAGGGCAAAGGGTTGGACGCCGCCAAGATCCTCCAGGTCTTCCTGAGTAACCGAAAGTTCAGTGAGCGTTGGTTGCGGGAAGTAGGTAATCTTCTCGAACCGTTCGTTGTTATCGTTGAAAACGAACTGAGAGGTCCGATGGTATTCGCCCGTGATCTGCCCACCCATTCCTATCGTCTGCACGGTCGCGTCCCGTGTGAAAGCATATTCCGCCAGGGCGTGGCGAAATTCGGTTTCCTTGGCGGCAAATGCCCTGACGATTTCCGCAACATTAACGGGAGGCCCATCGGCCGGACGGTTGGACGTCAACTTTTCGTTGAGTTTCGAAGTTCGCGCCTTTGGTGTGACGGCGGGAAAACTTAACAGGCACGTGGCAAGGAAGAGCACAGCGCTCATCCTGACTAGCTGCAATTTCATCTAGACACTCCGGTAGAATCTGAATCAGTCGAACTAAACGCCGGGATCGAGCTGTTGGATGTGAAATTCGTCAGCGGAGATGTAAAGAGTTTGTCAAGGATTATCAAGATGTCGTAGCGCAGCCGGCATCAGTGAAGTTCGCTGCTGCCGTTCGCCTGCGATTAGGCAATAGTCAGGGCCGATAAATACCAACGGCCAGGAAGCGCTTGCTCAATGGAGCTTCCTGGCCGCACTGCGTCTTCTGACCAACCGCTGCTATATTGAGGGCATCATATTTCGTCTATTCGCATTTTTGCTGCTCTTTATTGAGGATTATTGATTGATGCCAAGAATTTCGCTTCCTGATTTTACCGCTTGCCATCTGCTGATCGCGGCGTTTGCGCTGCTGCTTTTCGCGGTCTCGGGTCCCACCGCTCGCGCTCAATCAGCAAGTGATGTGGTAATGGTGCTGCCTTTTGAAAATACCTCAAGCCGTCCTGAGTACAACTGGGTCGGTGAAAGCTTTGCAGACTCGATCGCAGAATTGCTGAACAAGCCGGGGTTGCTGGTTGTTTCCACTGACGAACGCGAGCTCGCCTATCAACGCTTAAGACTTCCAGAGACGGTGATTCCTTCGCGCGCAACTGCGATCAAACTGGCTCGTGAAGCTAAAGCTTCGATGATTGTGATTGGCACCTATTCAGTTACGCCGGTGGAAGCAGAAACAAAGCCGGGTGAAACCAAACCCGATAAAGACAAATCCGCAACTGAGGCTTATGTGCAATTGACGGCGCGCGTGATCAAAGTTAATGAAGGACGTACGCTCGGCGAGATGTTTGACGGTAATTGGGCCACGCGTCAATTTGATTTTGGTGGGCCGTTAACGACGCTGCAGAATATTCAAGGACGGCTCGCTTACCAGATTCTTTATCAACGCGACAAGGCTCTTCCCTTTTCTCAAAACCAATTGGTGCAAGAGGCGACCAAAGTTCCACAGCGAGCGTTTGAAGCGTATGTCAAAGGCGTGCAACTCGGTGAGCGCGACGAAAAGCGCGTTAACTATCTTAAAAACGCATTGCGGTTTTATGCCGATGCCAACGGTGGCGCGATTTATACGCAAGCGGCGTTCGAGTTGGGCCGTTATTACATGCTCGACGGTAAATGGAAAGACGCAACCGAGTATTTTACCAAGCTACAGAAGAAGGACGGGCATTATGCCGAGGCCGCATTTTACGCCGGGCTTGGCTACGCAAAGATGGGAGACTTTGGCCGGGCTCTGGCTGCACTGGTGCCTCTATCTTCAGACGTGCCGCTGATTGGGATCTACAACAACGCCGGCGCCGTCGCGGTGCAGGCATCGCGTGAAGAAAAGAAGGACGACGAACGCGCGCGGCTGTTGGCGCAAGGCGCTTCCTTTCTTGCGCGGGCGGCGGAATCATCGCCTGACGATCCGCTCGTTCATTTTAACTTTGCGCTGGCTCTGTTCCTTTCCGGAAAATTTGCGGAGGCAACGGATCAGCTCAAACCAGTCATCACTGCCGATCCGCGAGACGGTCAGGCTTATTTCCTCTATGCAAAGTCGCTCGAGAAAACGGGCAAGACGGAAATAGCAACCGCGGCTGACGATCTGGCGCGTCGTTATTTGCCGAGTTATGCGAAATGGCAAACGGAGTGGCAAAAGTCGCAAAGCGTCAGTGGAGTTTCGTTGCGCATGCGCGATGTGCTGAATCGCGATGACGTTTCCGATCTTATGCGCAAGAATGCGATTGCCGCCAACACCAACCCGAATAGTGGAACGGAAGACTTGCTGGCAAAAGCCCGCGAGCTATATCAGGCAGGACGGGATGATGAGGCGCTGCCGGAGCTGCATCGGGTGGTCATGCTCGAGCCGACCAACGCCGAAGCGTATTTGCTCAGCGGCCGCATTAACCAGCGCCGTGGCGATCAGGAAGCGGCCATTGCTGCGCTGAAGACTGCGATCTTCTGGGATCCGAAACTAATTGACGCCCACATTCTACTTGGCAGAATCTTCCTCGAGCGTGGCGATCGCGGTGAAGCAAATAAGTATGCAACCAGCGCGATGACCATCGATGCTAATAACCAGGAAGCGATTGCACTGCAACGCCAGGTGACGATGGGGAAGAACTAGTTTTGCATTTCGAGTTTTGAGATTTGAGTCTTGGGTTTTGTCCCTGAGATTTGAAATCCGGGATTTGGAATGGAGGGAAGAGGTTCGATCGTCTTCAAGCAATCACCTCAATCAAATGCTCACCATTGCCATCGTTGCTACGATTGCCAGTCTTCTGCTAATCGTCCTGGTTGCCCTGCTATCGCTTCGCAAGCGATTCGCGAATGGCGACGTGAAATTGATCGGCGCATCAGCTCGCGTTGAGACGGCGCTCACGCCGGACGGCACCGTGATCGTAAGCGGCGAACTTTGGCCGGCACAGTCGACGAATGGCGAGTTCATTCCCGCGCAATGCCCCGTGAGGATTATAGGCGTCGAAGATCTATCTCTGCTGGTCGAAACTGGCCACTAATAGTTATCGCCAGCCTCTCATCTGCGCTCGCTCGCAATTCTTTCCCCTAGACCCAATCGTTCTCGCTTTCCAGAAAAATCTTTTGCGTGGCACGCAAGCTGCTCTAGAGATCATCGGCAAGCACGGAAGACCCAATGTAAAGGTTGAAAGTGACCCCGCCGCCATCACATCTCTGAGCGCCGCCTGCCGCTGCGCCAGCCGCCCGCCGAGCAACCCTATAGTAACTCCCTCCGAAATTGAACCCAGTCAGCAATGACTGGGTTCTTCCTCTTTTGGGTTAAACGTTTCCAGTGCTTTGCTCTTCGACAGCGTGGTGTCTGCAACTTGCCTCGGCGAAATGCCCACGCATAAGAGATGAAGCTGAACCGCTGGTCCTTATTACCTGGGGTTTCATTACCTGGGGTTTCCAAAACACTTTTTTCCTGGCACGCGACATGCTCTAGAACATACCGGCACGCACGGAAGACCCAATGTAAAGGTTGAAAGTGCCCCCGCCGCCATCACTTCTCTGAGCGCCGCCTGCCGCTGCGCCAGCCACCCGCCGAGCAACCCTTCAGTGCTTACCCCCGAAATTAGAACCCAGCCAGCAATGGCTGGGTTCTCCCGCATTTAGGCCACAGTTATTTTTCTCAAGCATTTCACTGTCTCCAACCCTTTCCGCCGCTAACAAATCACTTTCTGAAGTTACCAATAAGCGCTCTCAGCCTGCGACGAAATTTGTCACTTTGACGGTGACGTTTTCTGTCGATTTGACTCTATTCCTGCTTCTTTTGCGGTGCCGGTACGGGCTAATTTGCAGTGGCAGAAAAATATTTTTTCATGACTGAATCGTGCGTCGATCTGACTTTGGGGGAGATCATCTCGGCGAAAATTTAGCTCTCAAATTCTAGGTTTGCTAAACTCACGTACATGCAGGATGTTGTGTCTAGTCGCTCGTCGTTCGCCACTCAACGCCTTGCGACCACCATCGCGCGACTTCCTGAAAGGGCACGCGCCGTCGTTGATTTTGGCGCCGCCTCCCTTTCAGCGCTTCTCCTGATCCTTTCTTTTCCGGATTTCAATCTCTGGCCACTCGCCTGGTGCGCGTTGGTGCCCTTGCTTTTAGTCGTTGCAATCAATCGAGGCCGTTGGCGGCCTTTCGTTTTGGGCTGGGTGTTTGGAACGATCTTCTTTTATGGTTCGTGTTACTGGCTTGCCTATTCAATGATTCATACGGGCGGCATCTCGCCCTGGATTGCCTATCCCTTATTACTTCCCGGAGCCGTCTTGCTCGGAATCTTCCCTGGGCTGTTCGGGCTATTCATGGCGCGGGCAATTCGGAAATGGGGAAAAGCAGCGGTCTTCATCGCTCCGGTTGGTTGGAGCGCACTGGAATGGTCGCGGCTTGAAGTAACCGGCCAACTCTGGAATGCCATTGGTTATTCGCAGGCGTTTAGTCCCTCGTTGATCGGTCCAGCGCGCTGGGGCGGCGTTTATGCCGTTGGCGCTGTCATCATCTTCGTGAACGGCGCGTTCGCCTTCGCTCTTTTGAGGCGAACCAGACGCACGCTTTGGATTTCCGCACTTTCCATTTTGCTGATATCGGCAGCGACGATAATAGTCAACATCTCGATGTCATTCTCAGCCCGAGGATTCGTCACAGAAAGGAATACCGAAGCAGTTGTCATCGCAATTCAGCCAAACGTTCCCATGGATCTGGTCAAGTCAAACGACGACATGAAACTGTTAACGACGCGTCACTTCGAAATGAGTGAAACCGCGCTGAAGCAAATCCAGAACGACACCAAACCGCGACTAGTGATCTGGCCCGAGTCACCGATGAACTTCGGCTACGGCGCCGATGAACAACTGCGGGCAATACTCGCAAGTTTTGCGCAGCAACATAAGGTATCGATTCTTCTCAACTCGCAGGAAACAGCGCCCAATGACGGCATTTACAATTCCGCCGTGCTTATAAATGAAGAGGGTATGCTCGTTGCTCAATATGATAAGATTCGCCTGCTGCCTTTTGGCGAGTATGTTCCGTTGCCCGACTGGGTTCCGGGTGCGGGTTTGATAAGATCAATAGTTGGTGATTTCACCGCCGGCACAAACTATCGTTTGATGCCGGTGGGAAAATTGCACGCGGGTGTTTTCATCTGCATCGAGTCGGCCTATCCAGCGATCGCGCGTCGCTTCACGAACGAAGGTGCTGATGTGCTGATCAATATTTCGAATGATGGCTATCTGGGCCCGACCGCGGTTATGCGACAACACCTCGCGAACGCTGTTTTTCGCGCGGTAGAAAATGGACGCCCGTTGTTGAGCGTAACCAATACCGGAATCACGGCGTTCATCACGGCGGAGGGCGAAACAAAGGATGCGACGTCAGGCTTTAAACCGGAAGTCCGAATTTGGAGCGTGTCACCGCCGGCAGGCCAAAGGACGTTCTATACAAAGCACGGTGATGTATTTGTTATCACTTGCGCAGTCTTAAGTTTATTGATTTTTGTTTTCACATTCGTTCGTAGCGTCAGAAAGGCGCGGAACTATTAAGCTGGTTTGCTCGGAGGATTAATGATCGAAACGTTATCAATTCAGGAATTACGAACATCATTCGAAGAGTTGCGCGGGCGAGTTGAGCAACTCGGGAGGTTTCTTTGATGTCGCGGCGCGGAAAAAGGAGTTGACTGGTATTGAAGGCCAGGCGTCAGCGCCCGATTTTTGGAACGATCAGGACGCGGCCCAGAAGCTTTTGCAACGACGCAGCGTGCTGGAGAAAAAGATTGACCGCCAGGAACATTTTGAGCTGCAGCTAAGCGACGCGGGCGTCCTCTTTGAGTTTGCGGAATCAGATGAAGAATCTTTGAAGGAACTGCGTTCCCTGGTCGAACGGCTCGAACACGAAATCAGCGTCGCCGAAACTGAAATGCTGCTGAGCGGCGCCAACGATCAACTGAATGCGATCTGCACCATTCATCCCGGAGCCGGCGGCACCGAATCTCAGGATTGGGCAGAGATGCTTTTGCGCATGTACCTGAAGTGGGCCGAGCAACGCGAATTCAAAACGGAGATCATTGATTATCAACCGGGAGAAGAGGCGGGCTTGAAAGGCGTTACGTTCAGAGTGGAAGGCGAATACGCTTACGGCCTTTTGTCGGCAGAGGCCGGCGTGCATCGGCTGGTGCGCATCTCTCCTTTTGATCAAGCCGCGCGGCGTCACACTTCTTTTGCTTCCCTGTTTGTCTATCCTGAGATAGACGAAAACATCGAAGTGGAAATCAACGAAAAAGATCTGCGCGTTGACACCTATCGCGCCACCGGCGCCGGCGGTCAGCACATCAACACCACTGACTCAGCTGTGCGCATCACTCATCTCCCAACCAATATTGTGGTCCAGTGTCAGAACCAGCGTTCACAACATCAGAATAGGGCCGTGGCCATGCAGGTTCTGCGTTCCCGTCTTTATGAACTGGAACTGGAAAAACGGAAAGCTGAGACAGCCGAGTTAGAAGCAAACAGAGCGGACATCTCTTTCGGATCGCAGATCAGAAGTTACGTGCTCGCTCCTTATCAGCTCGTCAAAGACACACGCACTAAACTGGAGCGCGGAAATGTGGACGCAGTTCTTGGCGGCGACCTGGATGATTTCATCAAGGCGTACTTGCTGTCGAAGAAGGCAGCATAGTTAGGGGTATTTGGCCCGTGGTTTAGAGTAGAAACTTTAGTTTGAGGCTTTGGACATGACGCAACCTGAAGGTCGTACTCTAAACTGCCTGAACTTCGCGAGACTCAATGGCAACTACCGAATTTGAGGAAAAGCCGCGGGTAATTACCCCGCGAAACAGCCGCCGCAACGAGATCGTGGCGATTCTGCTTTTCGCGGTGGGTCTGCTGCTGACGTTGTGTCTGGTTTCAGCGGCGTTTTATCCGAGCGATCCCTCCTGGAACTCCGCGGGCCAGGGTGTAACGCGCAATTGGGCCGGCGCTATCGGTGCGAATGTCGCCGCGCTCTTGTTTCAGGCGATCGGTATCGCTGCCTACTTGCTGCCGGTCTTGTTGTTGGGCGCCGCCTGGCGATGCTTTCGCACCCGCAGTATTCGCGCTCCCTTCTTTCGCTTGCTCGGGCTGTTATTGCTGCTTCTTTCGGCAGCGGCGCTTCTTTCAATTTCCGGACTTCATCCTCTTTTTGATTCGAGTGTTCAGCCGGGTGGTTTGCTAGGAACGCTGATTTCCCGCGGCCTCGCCAGTGGTCTAAACACGGTCGGGGCTACGATTCTTCTCATCGCTATTGCTGCGACCGGCTTATTGTTGGCCACCAACTTTTCATTCGTCGATCTCTATCAGAAGCTCGCAACTTTATTTGCCGAACGGTTCGCCTTTGTAGGAAAACTTCCGGAAAGATACAGAGCCTGGCGGGAAGTACGTCGCGAAGAAGCGCGCCTGCGTAAAGAAAAACGCGCGGCTCTGAAAGCCGAACACACAGCGGCACGTGCCGCATTGAAAGGGTCAGCCGACCTAAGTCCTGAACAACGAATTGCGCAACTTATGGAAGCGCCGGCCGCGGGCACCTTAGGGGCCGAGACCATCAATCGCGGCGAAGCGCGCATGGTCCTACAGGCGCAACCGGCCGAAGCAAGCGCCGAACCCGCGCGCGCCGCTGCCGCAGGCGCGGGAGCCCAAACGGCGACAGTTGTCGAAAGTCGTTCTGGCAGACGCTCAATCTTTCCGCGCGGCAACGGAAATGCCGCGGTCGAGGAAGAAGAAGACGTTGAGGAAATGGTTAAGGGCGCGTCAGTCTTGCGTCCGAAAGGCGAGGCGCCGGCGACCGGAAAACTTCCCTTCGACGGCGATCGCTCGAAACGTGTGTCTTATACCGATTACTCAATGCCACCGCTGGAGTTTTTGAATGAGGCGCCGCCGCACAGTGAACAGGCAGACACGGAACTGTTAAGCCTGGCTACGCGGCTTGCGGAAAAGTGCAAAGAGTTTAACGTCACCGGCCAAATCAAACATATCTGCCCTGGTCCAGTGGTAACGACTTATGAGTTCAAGCCTGATCCGGGTGTTAAGTACTCGCGCGTAGTTTCGCTCGTGGACGATCTTTGTTTGGCGCTAAAAGCGGAATCTATTCGCATCGATCGCATGCCAGGCAAGCCTCACGTGGGTATTGAGGTTCCCAATCCGCGTCGCGAAACAATCTTTCTGCGCGAAGTAATTGAGTCGCGCGCATTTCGTGGGTCGTCTTCAAAACTCACGATTGCGCTGGGCAAGACGATTGACGGCCTCAACTACGTGGCGGATTTGGCGAAGATGCCCCACCTGCTGATCGCCGGCACGACCGGCGCGGGCAAATCTGTCGGTGTCAACGCGCTGATTGTTTCCATTCTCTATCGCGCGCGGCCCGATGAAGTTAAGTTCATCCTGATCGATCCGAAGCGGTTGGAGTTGGGACTCTACGCAGATATTCCGCACCTGGCGACCCCTATCATTACCGATCCGAAAGTTGCTTCACGTTCCCTAAAATGGGCCGTCAAAGAGATGGAGCAGCGCTACAAGGATCTCGCTGGCTGGGGCGTGCGAAATATCGACGGCTACAACACGGAGATCATGCGCCGGAATCTAGTGAAGGAATACGACGACAAAGGCGAGCCGCACAAACCGCTTCCCTACATCGTGATCATCATCGACGAACTCGCCGACTTGATGATGACTTCCGGGCGCGAAGTTGAAGAATCGATTACCCGTCTGGCGCAAATGGCGCGGGCGGTCGGCATTCACCTGGTGCTGGCGACACAGCGCCCGTCAGTGGACGTAATTACCGGCTTAATCAAAGCAAACTTTCCATCGCGTATCTCGTTTCGCGTCTCCTCAAAAGTCGACTCGCGCACCATCATCGATACCAACGGCGCTGAACACCTGCTTGGCCGAGGCGATATGCTGTTTTTGCCGCCGGGGACTTCGCGTCTCATTCGCGTGCATGGAGCCTACATCGACGAAACGGAAATTGGCCGCATCGTGGCGCACGCCAAGGCGCAAGGCAATCCTGAATACGATGAAACAATCACGCAGTCGGAAGAAGAAGCGCTGGGGCTGGAAGACAGCGGCGGCGAACATGACGAGCTTTTCGAAGAGGCATTGCGCATTTGCGTTGAGATGAAGCGCGCTTCAACTTCAGTACTGCAACGACGCCTGCGCATCGGCTATGGCCGCGCCGCGGCGATTCTCGACATCATGGAACGCGAAGGCTTGATTGGACAGGCTGATGGTTCAAGACCGCGCCCGGTGCTTGGCCGCGCCTATGAAATGGTGGCGCAGTGGGATGAAGGCGGCGGCGAAGAAGAATAACCACAGCCGTGGCACAGACTTTAGTCTGTGGCTGCAACGAATCACAGTCTGAAGTCTGTGCCACTAACTCACCCTCGCAACTCGTTTGAAACATTTTTCCACGGCTCCTGTGGAAAACTCTGTGGACATCGCCGCATAAAACAGACGAAGTTTTGAAATCATTAGACTTCCAGCAGCCTGCACACCGGAGCGGCAGCGTCACAAGTTCTTCACCCCCATTGACTTGCATTCATGAAACAGTTTCGCTTCACCGCAATTTCCATCACACGGCTCTCTCTGCTGCTGATGACCTTAATGATCTGCGGTTCTTGTGGGCGACTACCGCGCAGCATCACGGCCCCACCGGCCGTTCACACAACCGACGCGCTATTTCACATCAACATAAACACGGCGTCCGCCCAGGAATTGGAACAACTGCCAGGTGTGGGCAAAGTCATCGCCGAGCGCATCGTTGCCTATCGGGAACGATACGGTCGCTTTCGCCGCCCAGAGGAATTGCTGATGGTCAATGGCGTTAGCGATAAAAAGTTCCGCGAGATTCAGGCGATGATTGTCGTGGAGTAATGAATTCGCTTGTTTTTAGCTGGCGAATGCGAAGAAGCGTTGGCGGCCCCCCTTGAGTCGGCTTCGCGATGGCGGCGTGTTACAATAAAATCCAAATTAGAACTCAGGAGATTTTTAGTATGGCTTATTCCGAACTGATGATCCGTCCCATGCGCGAGGAATTGACGCGTATCGGCGTCGAAGAGATGCGGACGCCTGAACAGGTCGACGAAACGCTCACCAAAACCGATGGCACCGTAATGGTGGTTGTAAATTCAATCTGCGGTTGTGCCGCCGGCAAAGCTCGCCCCGGAATTGCGCGGGCGCTTCAGCACAGCGTGAAGCCGGACAAAGTCGCTACGGTATTTGCGGGTGCCGATATTGAAGCGACCGACAAAGCTAGAAGCTATTTCACCGGCTACGCGCCGTCGTCGCCTTCGATTGCGCTGTTGAAAGACGGGAAGCTGGTTTACATGATGGAGCGTCGCCAGATTGAAGGTAAGGATGCTTCACAAGTTGCCAATGAGCTTATCCAGGCGTTTGATCAGCATTGCGTAAAGTCCGAAGCAACTTCGAACTAAGAAGCGAAGTTCAGAGTCCAAGCTTTAGCTTGTCGGCCGCGCAATCCGCAACCTGAAGGTTGTACTCTGAACTGCTTTGTGAATCCGTTCTCGTCTGAGATTAATGAATCTCTTTTGAAAGTCTTCCCGGGCCGAGCAGCTTCGCGAACTCCGCGTGGGCCAGCACCACCTCCGGCGACTGCTGCACTGAAGCAAAGTACTTCTGCTGAAATTCACCAGCTGCTTCAGTCGGAACCAGCAACAGTCTTGCCTCTTCAATCAATGCCGCGGCCGTGCTTTCGCTGGTTGGCTCCCGCGCATCGAGCGCCTCGTCGATTTGCACTATCAACTCCGAAAGGTGGCGCAACCAGGCAAACCAGGGGTTAAGCATTACGAGGTTTAAGAATTCGTAACTATTCTCGATCCGCCCATGCACCCGCTCATAGCCCAGCCGTTCAAAATCAAGCAAGGATTTATGCAAGCGCAACAAAACGTGCCGGATGTCCGTTAGGTTTTGTTTCGTGGTCTCAGAAACCTGCTCTTCAGAAGTCACTTGCCCACCGCCTTTTCCGATTTTCTTTTTGCAGATAGATTAACGACACATCAAGGCCTAGGCAAAAGCTCTCGCGCACATTTCCGCTTGCGGGATCTAATTCGCAGGCACTTTCGCGTGTTATGATCCCGGGCAATGCCGGCCCCCTTAAGTCTCAATACGCCCGTTGAAGAAATCTATAAGTATCGGCTTGCGCGTTTCGGCCAAACGCTCTCGCAAAAGCTCGCCGTGGCACTCAAGTCGCATTTCGTAAAAAAGAACGCCGCGGAAGTAACCATTGAGGACTTGCTCGCCTATTTGCCGATGCGCTACGAAGATCGCTCGCACCCGGCGCGCATACGCGATCTGACTGAAGGCATGGAAGCTTCGCTGGAATTGGAAGTGAAAGTTGCCGGAGGTTATCAGGTAAGAAATTGCCGCTCGTTCGGACGATCGAACCTATTCATTTTTGAGGTCACCGCAACTGATCCGGAAAGGACGGGCCGCCCGGTTGTCGTCTGGTGGTTCATTTCCGGATCGCACGCCCACGACATCGTCACTTACTACACAAAACGTTTTCAACAAGGCGCACACTTCATGACTTTCGGCGCCTGGGAGTGGGACAAGCGGCGCGCTAGCTATTCATTGCACCTCAACAAACCCGCCGACGAGCTTGAGATGTTGTCGCCGGTTGAGAACGACGCGAATAAGGATGAAGACGCGTACGATCCCAAGCTGGCAGCGATTCATGTCGGCCGCTGCGTTCCAATCTATCGCAAGCTGGGTGACTTTAGTTCCAAACGCTTGCGCGAGATAGTCCACGCAACACTGGCGCTGTTGCCCGACGCGGCCATCCCGGAAACCCTGCCCGCCGAATTGCGGCGGCGCCACAAACTTATTAATCGCAGCGTCGCCTTGCGAGCAATTCATTTCCCGACTGACGATACACCGCTGAAGTTGTACGAACAATCGCGGAGTCCCGCTCATCTCCGACTCATCTTCGAAGACTTCTTTTGGGTCGTGCTGGCAATCGCTTTGAAGCGTGCCAAACGAACGAAAGAAACAAAGTCGTATGTGATCAAACTCGACCGCGCCACCAAGCTGCGCATCGGCTCAGTCCTGCCGTTTAAGTTGACTGAGGCGCAGCGCCGCGTCGTCAAGGAAATTTTCAAGGATCTGCAGTCGACGGCGCCGATGAACCGGTTGCTGCAAGGAGACGTCGGCAGCGGCAAAACGATCGTTGCTTTAATTGCGATGCTGGCGGCGATGGAGAGTGGTTACCAAACTGCGTTGATGGCGCCGACGGAAATTCTGGCCGAGCAACACGCGCGCAATATCAAGCGGCTGCTGGCAAAGGCGCCTTATCGAGTGGAATTGTTAACAGGATCGTTGCGCGGTGCGAAAAAGAGAAAGCTTCAACTCGAACTTGCGGCCGGCGAAATTCATGCTTGTATCGGCACGCACGCGTTGATTCAGGAATCGGTGTCTTTCGATAAACTCGGACTCGCAGTTATCGACGAGCAACATCGCTTTGGCGTAATGCAACGCGCTGAGCTGCGCGCGCGCGGGCTCAATCCCGACGTGCTGGTCATGACCGCAACACCGATTCCGCGCTCGCTGACCATGACAATCTATGGTGACCTTGATGTTTCGGTTATTGACGAAATGCCGCCCGGCAGAACGCCCATTGAAACTTTAGTTTTGGGCGAGGAACAACGTCTCGAGGTGAAACAAATGATAGCCCGCGAAGTGCGCGCCGGCCGGCAGGTTTACGTGGTCTATCCGCTCGTCGAAGAGTCAGAGAAGATGGACTTGAAAGACGCGACGCGTCGTTATGAGTACCTGCGCGACAAAGTTTTTCCCAAGTTCTCGGTTGGCCTGGTTCACGGCAAAATGAAATCTGCCGATAAAGAAGAAGTCATGCGCCGTTTTGTTTCCGGAGAAATTCAGATTCTCGTTTCCACTACCGTGATTGAACTTGGCGTCGATGTGCCTAACGCCTCGGTAATGGTGGTTGAGCATGCAGAACGCTTTGGTCTGTCGCAACTGCATCAACTGCGCGGGCGCGTTGGCCGTGGGGCCGAGAAAAGCTACTGCCTGCTGCTGGCTTCTGAAACCAAGACCAGTTTGGCCACGGAACGCCTCGGAATCATGGCAGAGACGGATAATGGTTTTAAGATCGCCGAGAAGGATCTCGAACTGCGCGGGCCGGGCGAGTTGTTGGGCACCCGGCAATCAGGCTTGCCGGAATTTCGCATCGCCAATCTGGTGCGCGACCAGAAGATTCTGGATGCGGCGCGTAAAGAGGCTGAATTTTATCTAGCGAAGGGCGACGAGTCTGCGGAAACAGCGAAGATGATTCAACGCGTGAGTTCAAACGCGCGCTTCGGCCTGGCCGCAGTCGGATAAGTTCCAAGTCTCGAGTTCCAACTTCCAAGTACCAACTATTTCCCACCTGGAGGTAACCTATGTCAAAGATAAGGCGATTTGAGGACATTGACTGTTGGAAGAAAGCCCGCGAGTTAACCAAGTCGATCTACTCTATTAGCTTGGGTGTTAGGTTCTCGAAAGACTTCGCGCTTCGAGATCAACTTCGGCGGTCTTCAATCTCGATCCTTCGAATATCGCCGAAGGCTTTGAAAGATGGAAACAAGGAATTTGTTCAATTCCTTT